>JBDOIE010000004.1:0-1253 GCA_041082245.1 Chloroflexia bacterium | reverse complement strand
CTCCACCAGCTTCCGCCTCCGCTGGCTCACCCAGTAGCCCTCATGCCGCGTCGTCCGCCCATCCACCGCGCTCGACCGCCCGCTCACGTTTTGCGCCACATGCGGCGTCACGTTCAGTTCCTTCATCTGCCCGACAAACTCCCGCGTATCGTACCCCTTGTCCCCTCCCACCGTCACCCGCTTCGTCCCTCCAGGAATCTCCCGCGCCATCTCCACCGCCGCCTCCCGCTCCGCCCGTCCGCAAGCTTTCGTCACCCGCACATTCACAATCAGCCCGTGGCGGTTCTCCCCCAGCACGTGCCCCAGATAGCTCAGCTTCGCCTCCGCTGTCTGGCTCTTCCTCCACAGCCGCGCCTCCGGATCCGTCACCGACTCATGCGTCTCATTCGATCGCCGTTGCCCATGAAAGTCCACCTCCCGATTCCGTCCGCCCTCCTTGGGCCCGTCCCCATCCGGCTTGTCCTGTTTCGGCCGGAAGCTCTTCTGGCTCGCCCACGCCTCTACCATCGTCCCGTCTACCGAGAAGTGCTCGCTCGACATCAAACCCCGCTGCTTCGCCTGCCTCACGATCTCGCCAAAGAACTGCCGCGCCACATCTGCCTCCAGCAGCCGATCCCGATTCTTTGTGAATACCGTCGCGTGCCAGACCTCCTCATTCATACCCAGCCCCACGAACCACCGGTAAAGCAGGTTGTAGCGCTGCTGCTCGACCAGCATCCGCTCGCTGCGGATCGTGTACAGCAGCATCAGCAGCTGCGCCCGCAGCAGCCGCTCCGGCGCGATCGATGGCCGACCCACTTCTCCATAGATCTCATCGAAGGTCTCGTCCATCCTCCGCAGCGCCTCGTCCACCATCGCCCGGATCGGCCGCAGCGGATGATCGGCCGGCACGAGCTCCTCGAGACTGGCGTAGAGGAACATCTCCTGCTGCTGACGGTCTTCTCCTCGCATGGCGTCCCTACATCAGTAAAGACGCATGAAACATTTCCAAGGTGTCTTGTTCTGGAGTTTTTCAGCGACCTGCTAGGCCGTGAAAGCTCCACTCGCGCAGTATCTGACCGATCAGCAAGGCCCAGTAGAGGGCCTGGGCGGGGATCTGCGGCTGGGGGCGCCCGTCGCCAGGCGCGCGCAAGAACGGCTTCAGGCGCAGCACTCCGGTCACATACTTCCACAGGCGGCGCGGGCTGGGGCCGTTCATGGCAGGGGGCGGCGCTGCCGGCGCGCCAGCACTAACAGTTGGGCGTTGGCGGCCA
>JBDOIE010000100.1:0-1573 GCA_041082245.1 Chloroflexia bacterium | reverse complement strand
ACCAAACCCGATGCCGCACCGCCAATCGGCCTGGAAGGGCTCGCCGAGATCTGCCGGCGTGTCTCGATCCCGGTCGTGGCGATCGGCGGCATCCACGAAGGGAACGCCGGATCGGTGATCGAAGCGGGGGCGGCCGGGGTGGCGGTCGTTTCCGCGATCGTCGCTGCGCCGGACGTGGAAGATGCGGCCCGTCGCCTGCGGGCGGTGGTGGAAGCCGCGCAGGAAGCCAGGAGGAAGTGATGCGCATCCGAGACCTGGGCGAGTTCGGCCTGATCGACCGTATCTCGCGTCGGTTGCCTCCGCCTGGCGAGGGAGTGGTCGTGGGAATCGGGGACGATGTGGCGGTGCTCCGGCTAGGCCGGGATGACACCCGGTCGCTGCTGCTGGCGACGTGCGACATCCAGGTAGAGGATGTCCACTTCCTGAGAAGCCGCATCACCCCACAGCAACTGGGACGCAAGGTGGTGGCGATCAACGTGAGCGACATCGCGGCCATGGGAGGTCTACCGCGCTACCTGCTCGTGTCGCTCGTGCTGCCCAAGGAAACCGAGGTGGCCTTCGTCGACGGGCTCTACGAGGGGATGCAGGAGGAATGCGCACGGTGGGGCGTGACGATCGTCGGCGGCAATATGGCTCATTCGCCGGCCGGGATCGTGGTCGATGTCTTCCTTCTGGGAGAAGTCGAACCGGGGTTCCTCCTGCAGCGCTCCGGCGCGCGCGTCGGCGACCGGGTGCTGGTTACCGGCACCCTGGGGGATTCGGCCGCCGGCCTGACCTTGATCCTGCACCCGGAAACCGAGTGTGCGCCGGAGCATCGCCGGGAGCTGCTCGAGAGGCACCTGGTCCCCGCACCGCGCCTTCCCGAGGGGCGGACGATCGCCCGCTCCGGCCTGGCGACGGCGATGATCGATGTCAGCGACGGGCTGGCAAGCGATATCGGCCACATCTGCGAGATGAGCCAGGTCGGGGTGGAAATCTACGCCGAAGCGCTGCCCATTTCGGAGGCGGCGCTCGCGCTTGCCCGCTCGGTCGGTAAAGACCCGCGCGAGTGGGCGCTTTTCGGAGGGGAGGATTACGAACTGCTCTTCACCGCACCGCCGGACCGGGCAGAAGAACTCGTCCTTCGGGTGCAGGAAGAGACCGGGACACGGGTGAGCGTTGTCGGCGAGATCGTTCCCGCGGAGAAGGGGAGACACCTCGTGCGGGCCGATGGAACGCACGTGCCTTTGCAGGCAGGGGGCTGGGATCACTTTCGCGCGTAAGGAGGGCCTATGCGCCGTGCATTGACGATCGCTGGCTCCGATTCCGGCGGCGGCGCCGGGATCCAGGCCGATCTCAAGGCCTTCGCCGCTCTGGGGGTGTACGGGATGAGCGCCCTGACGGCGATCACCGCCCAGAACACGGTGGGCGTGCTGGGGGTCTACGAGCTTCCCGCGGAGTTTGTGGGTCTCCAGATCGACGCGGTGGTTACCGATATCGGGGTCGACGCGGTCAAGACCGGGATGCTCGCCAACGCGGACATCATCGCCGTGGTCGCCGCAAAGGTGCGCGAGCATAACCTGCCCAACCTGGT
>JBDOIE010000095.1:0-4146 GCA_041082245.1 Chloroflexia bacterium | reverse complement strand
CTCATGCTGAAAAAGTACGCCGAGGAACTGGGGCTGGACGATGTGACGCCCCATACCCTGCGGCATACCTTTGCCACGCATACCCTCCGGCGCAAGGCGGACCTGCGCTCCGTGCAGGCGATGCTTGGGCATGCCTCGATCGCGACGACCCAGATCTACACCCAGCTGGCGACCGAGCAGCTCCACGAGACGTACGAGGAGGCCCATCCCCGGGCGAAGGAACGGTAAACCCGGCCTGTAGCAGCAAGAGAAACCGAATCCTGGGAGGAACCGTACGATGGCTGCACCCAGCATGGACGTGATCTACAGCCTCTGCAAACGGCGGGGCTTTATCTTCCCTTCGAGCGAGATCTACGGCGGGTTTGCCAGTACCTGGGACTACGGCCCCTTCGGTGCGGAGATGAAGCGCAACGTCAAGGAGGCCTGGTGGCGGCGGGTGGTCTGGGAACGGCCCGACGTCGAGGGGATCGACGGCGCGATCCTGATGTCGCCGCGCATCTGGGAAGTCTCGGGCCACGTTTCCAGCTTTACCGATCCCCTGATCGAGTGCAAATCGTGCCACCAGCGTTTTCGCCCGGATCTGCTCCTGGAGAAACGTTGCCCGAACTGTGGAGGCACCGATTTCACAGAACCCCGCCAGTTCAACATGATGTTCAAGACCTACGTCGGCCCGGTGGAGGACGAGGCTTCGATCGCCTACCTGCGGCCGGAGACGTGCCAGACGATCTTTGTGAACTTTGAGAACGTGCTGAACACCGCCCGGCCGACGCCGAAGCTCCCCTTCGGCATCGCCCAGATCGGCAAGGCGTTCCGCAACGAGATCGTGACCGGGAACCTGACCTTCCGCACACGCGAGTTCGAGCAGTTCGAGCTGGAGTACTTCTGCCGGCCCGAGGATGCTCCGCGCATCCACCAGGAGTGGATCCAGGAGCGGCTCCGCTGGTACATCGAGCTTGGGGTCGCGCCGGAGCACCTGCGGGTGCGCCCGCACGAGCCAGAAGAACTTGCCCATTATGCTGCGGCCTGCTCGGACATCGAGTACCGTTTCCCGGATCCGCTGGGCTGGAAGGAACTGGAAGGGATCGCGAACCGCACCGACTATGACCTGCGCCGGCACAGCGAGGGCAGCGGGCACCCGCTCCGGTACTACGACGAGACCACCGGCCAGCACATCATTCCTTACGTGATCGAGCCTTCCGGCGGTGTGGACCGGGCGATGCTCGTCTTTCTCCTCGATGCCTACGACGAGGAGGTCGTGCGCGGGGAAAAGCGGGTGGTGCTGCGGTTGCACCCGCTGCTCGCCCCGGTCAAAGCGGCGGTCTTTCCGCTCAAGCGCAACGTGCCGGCCCTGGTCGAGATGGCGAAGGCGATCTACGCGCGCCTGCGCCCCCATATGCGCGCTCTTTACGACGATACCGGCGCGATCGGCCGGCTCTATCGGCGGATGGACGAAGTCGGTACCCCCTACTGCATCACGGTCGACTTCCAGAGCCTGGAGGACTCGACGGTCACCGTCCGGGACCGTGACACCATGGAGCAGGACCGGGTGCACGTGGAGGAGCTGCTTCCCTACCTGCGGGAACGCATCCCCTGGTAGGAGCCGGAGGCCGGTGTGGACCGTTTCTCTGCGGAAAACCTCCTTGCCCTGACCCTGCAGGACCTTCTCCCTGCCCTGGAGCAACGCGCCCGCGAGGGCGGATGCCCCTTGTGCGAGCGTTGCACGGGCGATTGCGAGCCGCGCGCCCGGGAATGGCTGGCCCCTCGGGCGCGTTTCTGGGCGGCGCGCCTTTCCGAAGGCCGCCCGGAGCAGGTGCTGGCGTCCGTCATCGACCACACGCTGCTCAAGCCGGACGCCGTGCCGGAGCAGATCGCCGCGCTGTGCGCCCAGGCGCGGGAGCACCGCTTTGCCGCGGTGTGCGTGAATCCGCGCTACGTGCCGCAGTGTGTCGCCGCCCTGCAGGGAAGCGGGGTTGCGGTCTGCACGGTGGCCGGATTTCCCCTCGGGGCGACCACCGCCTCGGCCAAGGCGTACGAGGCGCGGGAGGCGGTGCGCGCCGGGGCGGTGGAAGTGGATATGGTGCTCGCGATCGGCGCCCTGAAAGCGGGGGACGACCGCGCGGTGGCGCGGGAGATCGCCCGGGTCGCGCGTGTCTGCCATCGGGGAGGGGCGCGTTGCAAGGTGATCATCGAGGCGGCCCTCCTGAACGACGAGGAGAAGGTGCGTGCCTGCCGGATTGCGGCGGCTGCGGGGGCCGATTTCGTCAAGACCTCGACGGGATTTGGCCCGGGAGGCGCCACGGTCTACGATGTTTGCCTGATGCGTCACACCGTGGGCGAAGGGACCGGTGTGAAGGCGGCGGGGGGTATCCGCACGCTCGCGGATGCCCTCAAGATGCTCGTTGCCGGGGCAAATCGCCTGGGCGCAAGTGCCGGGGTGGCGATCGTCGCGGAGGTTCGTCAGGGCATTTGACAAACCGCAACCGCGGTTGTATGCTGAAAGAAAAGAGAACATAGGCTGCGGCAGCGGGTTGCCCTGGGTACCCGTGTGCCGGGCCGGCCTTCGGGGCGGGGTGCGGCCGGACAGGCCTATTCCCGACCGGCGGTATAGCCCGCGAGCCCTTCGGGGCAGATCCGGTGCAACTCCGGGGCCGACGGTATAGTCCGGATGGAAGAAGGCCTTTCCCTGACGGCCGTCCATGCAGTGGACGGCCCTTTACGCCCCGAAGGAACGCCTTCGGGGTTTCATATGTCGGCAAGCGAACACGAACGCTATATGCGGCGAGCCCTCGAACTGGCCGCACGCGCCCGTGGGCGGACGAGCCCCAACCCGATGGTCGGGGCGGTGCTCGTGCGCGACGGCGAAGTGGTGGGGGAGGGGTACCATCAGCGGGCCGGGACTCCCCACGCCGAAGTGCACGCCCTGCGGGCGGCGGGCGAGAGGGCGCGCGGCGCGACGCTCTACGTAAACCTGGAGCCGTGCGCGCACTATGGCCGTACACCCCCGTGCGTGGAGGCGCTGATCGCCGCGGGCGTGGCTGAGGTGCACATCGCCATGCTCGACCCGAACCCCCTGGTGAACGGCAAGGGTCGGGCGCGGCTGGAGGCAGCTGGCATCCGCACTGTCTTGGGGGAGTGCGCGGAAGAAGCCGCGGAACTGAACGAGGCGTTCGTCACCTGGGTGATGCGCGGCCGGCCGTTCGTCATCGCCAAGTACGCGGCCAGCCTGGACGGCAAGATCGCTACCCGCACGGGCGATTCGCGCTGGATCACGGGGGAGCAAGCCCGGCTGCGGGTGCACGAGTGGCGGGACGCCGTCGACGCGGTCGCCGTAGGTGCGAACACCGTCCTTCTGGACGACCCGTTGCTCACGACCCGGTTGCCCGACCGGGAGGTCCGCCACCCGTTGCGGATCGTGGTGGACAGCCGTGGGCGGGTCCCGTTGAGCGCTCGCTGTTTCGATCCCGCGCTTCCGGGCAGGACGGTCGTCGCCGCGACCGCGGCTTTCCCTGCGGAGAAGCGCGCTGCCCTCGCAGAGCGGGGGATCGAGGTACTGATCTTACCCGCCGACGGGGAGGGCCTCGTGCACCTCGGGGCGCTTTTGGCGGAACTCGGGCGGAGGGAGGTGACCAGCCTGCTCGTGGAGGGCGGGGGCACGCTCCTGGGGGCCTTTTTCCGTGCCCGGCTGGTGGACCGCGTGCTCGCCTTCCTTGCCCCGATCGTGATCGGCGGACGGGACGCGCCCGGGCCGGTGGAGGGTGAAGGGGTGGAACGGCTGAGCGAGGCCCCCCGCCTGGAACGGGTGCGAGTGGAGCGGCTCGGGGAAGATATCCTGCTCAGCGGCTATCCCCGCTGGCCGCAACCCGCGGAGGAGCCGTCCGGCTAGGTGTTACCTGCTTCGCAGGGCCTTTTTCGGCGCCACGTTTGAACGTCCGAACGTGCAACGGTTCTCAGGAGGTTGCGTTGTTCACAGGGCTGGTGGAAGAAATCGGCACCGTGCTCGAGGCCCGGGGGACACGGCTGACCATTGCCGCCCGGACGGTCCTGGAGGGGACGCGCCTGGGCGATTCGATCGCCGTGAACGGGGTTTGCCTGACCGTGGTCGCGCTGGACGGGCGGTCCTTCGCCGTGGAGGTGATGCCGGAGACG
>JBDOIE010000189.1:0-2932 GCA_041082245.1 Chloroflexia bacterium | reverse complement strand
CGCGGTGCGGGAAAGTTCTCGCGACGCGTGCCTATAACCGGCGAGGAACCGGGAAGTGGCGCGCGACCACGCCGGGAGTCGGAGCAGGCCATAGTACCGTCGGCATCTCGGTGCAGCAAAACGCCGGGAGAGGGAAGGGCCTGTGCTTCGGACATGCCTCCGAAGCGGGAGGTACGCGCGGGACTGCCCACAAGGGCTCAATGCCCGCCAGACCCCGATGCGGGTTTGCCCAGCGTGCGAGTACTTCAGAGGAGGCTTTACCGGGCGGCCAAGGCCGACAGCCGCCGCAGTTTTGGAGTCCTCTATGACAAGGTATGTCGTCGTGATGTGCTGGAAGAAGCGTGGAAGCGAGTGAAGGCCGCGGACGGCGGACCCGGAGTGGACGGGCAGACAATTCGCGCCATCGAGGAAGCGGGCGAGGAGGAGTTTCTGGACGGAATCGAGGCCGAGCTGCGGGCCAAGGCGTACCGGCCCGAGGTGGTCCTCCGCCGCTACATTCCCAAACCCGGCAAGCCTGGTCAGACGAGGCCGCTCGGGATCCCGATCGTCCGTGACCGCGTGGTGCAGATGGCTGTGAAGATCGTGATCGAGCCTTTGTTCGAAGCGGACTTCCTGCCCTGCTCGTACGGCTTCAGGCCCAAGAGAAGCGCCCACCAAGCGCTGCGGGATATCCGTAGCGTGCTGTGGCGCGAGCACAAGCTCTGGGTTTGTGATCTGGACCTGAAGGCCTGCTTCGACACCATCCCCCACGACGAGCTCATGAAGGCGGTTTCCCGCCGAGTGAGCGACAAGTGGGTGCTGCGGCTGATCCGTCGGTGGCTGAAGGCGGGCGTCCTCGACGAGGGCGTAGTCCGGGAGCCGGAGATGGGAACGCCGCAGGGTGGGGTGCTCTCGCCCTTGCTTGCCAACGTCTACCTGCATGCCCTTGATGCCTATTGGCTCTCGGGTGGAAGAAATGGCCGCGGAGGTGAGAGGCGCGCGCACCTGGTTCGCTACGCTGACGACCTTGTAGTCTTGAGCACGACCTACGAGCTTGCAGAGGAAAGCCTGCGGGAGCTCCGCGGCCTTCTCGAGCGGCTGAAGTTACGGCTCAACGAGGAAAAGAGCCGGATCGTCCATGCGCGAGACGGCTTTGAGTTCCTCGGCTTCTACGTGCGCTGGGTTCCGAGCGACCGCACCGGGCGGTACTTCCCCCTGTGGCGCCCGCGCAAAGCAGCGGTCCAGCGGATCAAGGCACGCCTGAAAGAGAGGGCGAAATCCGTGCCCTTGGAGGCGGATGCAAGCAAGCTGGTCGACGAACTGAATCGGACGCTCATGGCCTGGAGCGGATATTTCCGCTACAGCAACGCGACGGCAGATTTCAGGAAGGTCGACCGGTTCGCGCGCACCCAGGCACGGATCTGGCTGTGTCGCAAGCACCGCCTTCGCAGTCAGGGCTGGTTTCGGTACGACGGGCCGTTCCTGCATAGGACGCTTGGTCTGTACTGTCTGGTCCGGACTGTTCGGAGCGGTGTTCGTCGGTCGAATGCCTCTCGGCGAGGTCCGTCGGAGAGCCGTGTGCGGGAAAATCGCACGCACGGTTCGATGGGGGGCCGGAGGGCGTGATGGGCCGCCCGTGCGCTGTTGCATGTGGCTGCGCATCATTACCTCCGGCCTACCCTACGTGTGCCCAGCCAAAGCTGGGACGTGTGTTGTTAGATGAAACGTTCTAACCCCGATAAATTGCCCGTTCGGTCGGGTAGCCCACCCTCCGACTCCGGGGGTAACCCCGTGGGTCGAAGCGAGGGAAAGCAAAAGGTCCCAGGCGGCTGGAAGCAGCTTGAGTTGTTTTCGGTTGCGACTGGCCAGGGGACTGGGGCAAACTCGCGGGCCGTAGCGCAGGCGAACCGCGTAAGCGTCGGTAGTTCTGCCCCCCGAGAAGCCAGTTTGGGGGGGACTGTGGGTGGCGACCCGCTGGGGGTGCGGGGAAGCCTGGCATCGCCGCGGAAGCAAGTAACGGGTGGCCGCGGCGGACCCATCGGCGTAAAAGCGGACGGCACGCGGGGAAACACACGTTCCGGAACTGGGGAGACCCGGCGCGGTGCGGGAAAGTTCTCGCGACGCGTGCCTATAACCGGCGAGGAACCGGGAAGTGGCGCGCGACCACGCCGGGAGTCGGCGAGGCCATAGTACCGTCGGCATCTCGCTCGAGCAAAACGCCGGGAGAGGGAAGGGCCTGTGCTTCGGACATGCCTTCGAAGCAGGAGGCACGCGCGGGACTGCCCACAAGGGCTCAATGCCCGCCAGACCCCGATGCGGATCTGCCCAGCGTGCGCACCCACTTCGTGGGTACCCGGCAGAGGAGGCTTTACCGAGCGGCCAAGGCCGACAGGCGCCGAGTGACCGGTGTACGTCGGTCGAATGCCTCTCGGCGAGGTCCGTCGGAGAGCCGTGTGCGGGGAAATCGCATGCACGGTTCGATGGGGGGCCGGAGGGCGTGATGGGCCGCCCGTGCGCTCTTGCATGTGGCTGCACATCATTACCTCCGGCCTACCCTACTCCAGGGTGGCCGCGTCGCCGGCAGGAGCCGGCGGCGCGCCTCCCGCCTCCCCCCTGGAGCCGCAAGCGGCCCGCGCCCACACTCGCCGCTCCGCGGCGAGAGGGCGTATCGCTCGCTGGCGCCCGCTCGCGAGCGATCCCACGCCGGCCCCTCCAGACCACCCCGGCGAGTACAGCTCGCCGGCGCCCCGAATTTGACCACCAATTTCTGACGAGCTGTACTGAGCGCTAGCAGGCCGCCGGCCGGGCGTACGGTTTCTCGTGCCCGCTTGGGAGTATCCCAGCGGCGACTTGAGCGTGGGTTACTGCTGCCCCGGGCCTGGTGGGTGTAACCGCGCTCCGAAGCACGCCCTCACTGCGTCGCACGGTAACAGATGTAAGTCTCGCTATTTGA
>JBDOIE010000172.1:0-9346 GCA_041082245.1 Chloroflexia bacterium | reverse complement strand
AAACTGGCCTGGTACAACAACTACACCCCAGAGCAGTCCAGCGACCTCTACATCACCGACGGCACAACGGACGACTGGTCGTACGGGGAGCTCGGGATCGCCTCCTTCACCTTCGAAATGGGGACCCAGTTCTTCCAGGCATGCTCGACCTTCGAGAACACGATCTGGCCGAACAACCGGCCGGCCCTCCTCTATGCCCTGACGGTGGCCGATACGCCCTATATGACCTCCTACGGCCCGGATGCCCTCAACGCTGTGGTCACCCCCGCCTCCGTACCCCAGGGCGATCCGGCGACTCTCACGGCGACGATGAACGACACCCGCCGGCGCTACGATCCGGCGCAGAACATCGTTGCCGCCGAGTACTTCGTCCTGCCTCTGCACGGGGCCACCCCTCCGGGTGCTCCCGGCACCGGGACGCCGATGAACCCCCAGGACGGCTCCTGGAACAACCCCGTCGAGAACGTGGTGGCGACTCTGGATACCTCGGCGCTCGCGCCCGGCGACTATATCGTTGCCGTGCGAGGGAAGGACGCCTCCAACAACTGGGGACCCTTCACCGCCGCTTTCCTGACAGTGGAACCGGCCCAGTGTCAGCCGGCTCAAATCGTCTCCGTGACCACCGTGACGCTCGGCTGCCAGGTCTCGTTTGCTGCGGAGCTCTCGGGGACGCCACCGTTTTCCTACGAGTGGAACTTTGGCGCCCTGGGTAGTTCTACACAACCCACACCGACGGTTGAGTTCCCCGGCTCGGGCACCTATCCTTACACCCTGACGGTGAGCAACTGCGAACCGCCGGTGCAGGACGTCTATACGGGGACCGTCACGGTCTCCTGCCTCCCCGGGTGCGCGCCCGTGCAGGGCGCGGCGATCGAGTTTGCCCCGCCTGAACCGCTCATCTTTGGCACGGTCGCCTTCACCGGGAGCGTGAGCGCGGGCGACGGCCCCTTTACCTTCACCTGGGCGTTCGGCGATGGCGCTTCGGGCACCGGTATGACCACGACCCACAGCTACACGCGTGCCGGTCTCTACACCGTGGCGCTCACCGTGACGAACTGCGCAGGCACCGCAAGTTCAGTCGCGACCCGGCCGGTTCCGGTATCCGCCTACACGATCTACCTGCCCATCGTGGCACGCAACCGGGATTGATTGCCTCCAGGAATGCCGGCCCGGCCATGCAAAGGCCGGGCCGGCATTCTTTGCGAGGGCTTTCTCCTTCGCCCGCCTGCAATTGCCTCCCACACCCCCACTGTGCTATCATAATGGTATGGCACGCATCCTCGAAAGCCGAAAAAAAGCGTACGGGCGAGTTCTCAACGCCCACCGTACGTGAAAGGTATGGCACGCATCCTCGAAAGCCGAAAAAAAGCGTACCGCCTGTTGAAGCTGTCCGCTGCATTTGCTTGCGCTGGGTTGGCCACCTGGTCCCTGCGCACCCATCAACCTGCACTGGACTCGCTTCTCTTCCTTGTGGGCACGGCAGCGCTCTTCCTGAGCACCGTCCCCTGGCCGGAGCGCTTTGAGCGCACCGAGGCACCGGTGCGGGAACAGCCCTTTGGACAACGGGCGTGGCTGGCTGTTTCGGGGGCGCTGGCGGTGGGCGCGATCGTGTGGCCGGCCTTTGCGGGAAATCGCCTGCGGCCGGGGGGACTCCTGTTGCTGGGGGGCGCTATCGCGTTGCTCGCCTGGGGCACACGGGAGCCTGCGTCTGCACGGGCGGCGGGCACCGCGCCACCCCGGTGGCGGTGGGCGGCGCTCGCGGGCGTCGTGGGGCTTGCGGCCTTTTTCCGCCTGTACCGCCTGGACACGCTCCCCTCCGATATGTTCAACGATCTGGCGCACAACTACGAGGAGACGGCGCGCATCCTGCGAGGCGAGTGGATGATCTACGCCACAAGCTTCCCCGGCCGGGAGCCGCTTCTGTTCTACCTTGCGGCGCTCGTCGCCCGCGTGGCCGGGCTGAGCTTCTTCTCGCTGAAACTGACGACGGCGCTGCTCGGGATCGCCCTTGTCCCCGCGGTGTACCTGCTCGGGCGCGAAGCATACGACGAGGCCGTGGGCTGGATCGCGGCCCTCTTCGTCGCCGTTGCCAAGTGGCCGGTGCTGATCAACCGCGTGGGGTTCCGGGGGACGCTCGCCCCCCTCACGACCGCGCTGGCGGGCTACTTCCTGCTGCGCGGGCTGCGCGAGGGGAGGAGGAGCTCCTTCCTCTGGGCGGGCGGGATGCTCGGGCTGGGGCTGTACGGGTACACTGCGGCCCTGGCTGCTATCCCGGCCGTGGTGCTGGGCCTGGCGCTCTATGCCCTGGCAGGCGGACACCGCCGGCTCTGGCACCTTCGCCGCTCCCTCTTCCTGGGCGCCTTGGTGGCGCTGCTCGTGGCGCTTCCGATGTTGCGCTATATGCTCGTGGACGGCAGGGAGTCGTTCTGGTTCCGACCGCTCACGCGCATGAGCAGCCAGGAGCGGCCGCTTCCCGGGCCGGCGGGGGCGATCTTGCTGGGAAACCTCGTGCGGACAGCAGGCATGTTTCACGTGCGCGGGGACATCGTCTTCCGCACGAACATCCCGGATGACCCGCACCTGGATCCCGTGACCGGCGCGCTGTTCCTGTTGGGCTTTGCCCTGGTCCTGCGGTTTGCACGGCGCGGGTACAATTCCCTGATCCTTGCCCTTTTCGGGACGATGCTTTTGCCCACTGCGCTCGCGCTTGCTTTCCCCCACGAAGTCCCGGGCGCGGTGCGCAGCGGCGGCGGGATCGCAAGCGTGATGCTTTTTCCCGCGCTCGCGGTGACCCTCGCCTGGGAGCAGCTGCGCGGCCTCTTTCCCCCTGGCAGCCGCAGGCGGGCCGGCTGGGCCTTGCTGGGCACGCTCGCCCTTGCCGTGACCGCCTGGAATGCGCACCTCTGCTTCGTCGAGTACCCCAAATTCCTTCCCTGTGGCAATTATCCCCTCTTTCGCGAGATCGCGCGCGTGATCGACGACCTGGGGGACGATGGACCCGTGCTGCTGAAGGACGTTCCCTACTGGAGCGACCGGGATGCGATCCGCCTGCAAACGCGTCACCACAAAGAGTGGGGATTGCACGGGGAGATTCTTCTTGCAGAGGACCCCTGGGACTTTCAGGCCATCCGGCAGATGGGCAAGCAGGTCGCGATCGTCTTCCACCCGGACGACGAGGCCAACCGGAGCCTCGTCCGTGCCGAGTTTCCCGATGGCGTGGAGCTCTGTTATCGGGACGACCAGGGCCGGCCGCAGTTCGTCGTCTACATCTTCCACACGGAAGGTCCGTGAGCGGCACTTGCAAAACGACGAGGAATCTGCTATAATGCAGTTGCTACAATGTGTCGTACTTCTCCTCGTCGTGCAAGGGCGCGGAAAGGAGGAACCGGTGCGGATCGAGGCAGCCCGGGTCTCCCGCGGACTCCTGTTCCTGCGTTTGGGCCTCGTCGCTCCTTTCCTGTTGTTGGCCGCCGATTCAGCCTGTGCCCCACAGCTGAAGCTCGCGCTGGTGGCAATCCTCTTGCTCCTTGCCGTGCCCCCTGCCGTCTTGTGGTGGCGACGGCCCGAAGTGTGGGGAGAGCGGCGTGTTCTCGCAGGGATCGCTTTCTGGGACCTGCTCCTGATTTCCCTCCTGAACGTCCTTGCGGTGGTATTCCGGGGCCCGCCGCTGTTCTTTCCGCTCTACATCCTCCTCACCGTCGAATGCACTTGCTGGTGGGGCTGGGGCGGCGCGCTCTTGAGCGGGGCGGGCGGCGCGGCCGTTCTGGGCATCCTCTACTTCTGGCTCCCCGCGGAACGGGCCAACCTGGGGCTGGCCGCGGCAGCAGTCACAATGGGCTGGTCGATCGTGCTGGGGTACCTCGTGCAGTGGATCCTGGGCCAGTGGCAGTTCGGCCAGCGGCTCGCGCTCCAGATCGCGCACCACGAGGACGCCCTGAACCGTATCCGGGACCGCCTGCAGCGCTGGGAGAAGACGTGGAAGCGGCTGCAACAGGCCAGCACGCCGCAGGCCTTGCTCCGGGCGACGCTGTGGGAGGCGATGACAGGGACCGGATCGAGCCTCGGGCTCGTCCTGACGCGCGATCCGAAAGGTGCCGGGTGGCGTGTTGAGTACTGGGAAGGGTTTCGGCCGCAGCCGGGCCTCACCGGACTGCGCCCCGGTGATCGCGTGGCATCCTCCACCGGCGACGCCACGCTGGAGGTACGCCACCTGCTGCACGTTCCGCTGCGCCTGCAGAGCGAGGAAGGCGAGGAACTCCCGGCCCTGGGGCAGCTGTACGTAGCGCGCCACGAAGGCCCCCCGTACACGGACAGCGATGCCATCTGGCTCCGCATCCTGGGCACCTACACCGCCATCCTGCTCGATAATCTCCTCTTGCGGGGGGAACTGGGACATATCCAGGAGCAAGCCGACAGCCTGGCCCGGGCCGGCTGGAGCCTGGTCACGCTTTCGGACCCCGAAACGGCGCTCGAGTACGCGTGCCGCAACGTGATCGCCGCACTCGGGCTGGAGCGCGTCGTGCTGTTTCTAGCCGGACGCGGAGGGGAACCCGGATGCTACGTCCTTACCTGTCCTGCGGAAGGCACCGCCTCCACGGTATGGAACCCGCTCCAGGGCCGCGGCCTGAGCTTGCTCCGCCGACTCCTCAGCAGCGGCGGGCCGCTCGTGATCAACCGTCGCTCGGAGTGCCCGGAATTGTTCGCGGAAATGGGGTGGGACGAACCGATCCAGTCGGTTGCCTGCTTTCCTCTATCGATCCCCGAGCAGGGCCAGGCGATCCTGTGCCTGCTTGCCCCGAAGATCGGGGCCTTCTCCCCTTACGCCCAGCAAAGCCTGGCGATCTTCTGCGGCGAGGTTGCGCTTGCCCTCGAGAACGCTTGCCTGCGACAGACGGGCACAACGCAACCTGAGGAAGCCCTACCTCGGCCAAGATACCCCTTCTTCGCCCCACAGACTGTTCGCGAGGCTGCCAAACCGGTCGAACCACACTCCCCTTAACAACCGGCCGCCCCTAACCCGCCAAAGAAAAAGCGCCCCGCGGATGCACGGGACGCCTGAACACCAACGTCTGCCGGCGACGATGCACGACCTAACGGCAGAAACCGGTTGCCAGGAACTGCTGCTCGATAAAGGCAGTCAGATAAAAGAGCAACGCCGCAAAGAAGCAGAAGAAACGGTAATCGCGATCGGCCATGGTCCTCACCTTCGATTGGACTACACTTTGTAGTATAACGAAAAGCGGTCGACCACGACAAGGGAAGAAGATTACAATTCGATGACAGCGACCGGTTTGTTGCCCGAGCCCGCTGCTATTGACATTGCCGGAAAAGTGGTATATCATAGCGCTAAACCGCATGAAGTTGAAAGGACCGCCAGGATGAGCATCGTGCGGACGATCATGGCGCTGGTCCTCTTCCTCCTGGGGAGCGTTTCTCTGCTGCTCGGCTTGGGCACCATTTTTTCGCGGGAGTACCTCGAGGCGCTGCGTTCCCTGACCCGCGAATCCACCCATCTGGGCGCCAAAGCGGCCCGCGATGCCGCCTTCCTTCCCCTGCTGGAAGGGGCTTCCCGCCTGGTCGAGGCCGTCACGCGGATGGTACAAACTGCTGTGGGGGTTGGCGCATTCCTCTGTTTGCTCGGTGCCGGACTCTGCGCGCTGGGCTACTGGATGCTGAGCGAAATCCGGTAGGGAGAGGAGGAGCATGGAGGGCTCCAGCCGTTCCGATACAGGGGACGCCCTGCAGGCGTACCTTGCTGCCCTGCAGGCGGCGCCCGAATTCGTCGAGGCCCGACAACGGTATATGCCCCTTTGGCTGCTCCCTCTTGCACCCCATCCCACACCCGGGGTCGAAGAAGAGTCCCCTCGCCGCGTCGCCCTCAGCCCCGAGAATGCACTGGAAAGGTACCCCGCCCTCATCCTGCTTGGGGACCGCGGCAGCGGCAAGAGCTACCTCCTGAGGCGCCTGGCGCTTGTGTACGCCGAGGCTGTCTCCACACAGGGAACGCCTCCCCCTGAAAGCACCCGATTGATCCCCTTCTACATCGACCTCGCGGGCTACCTGGGGGGCGGCATCCCCGAGCTCCTGCTGGGAACACTGCGCCGTTATGGGGTCCCACGCGCCGATGCGGGCACCTTAGAAGCGCTCCTGCGGAACCACTCCTTGCTCCTGCTCTTCGACGGGCTGGAGGACATTGCCCCAGCACATCAGGTCGAAGGCCTGGCGGCGATCACCAGTTTCCTCGGGAAACTCAGGGGCGGACACCGCTACGTCGTTGCCTGCCACACCGGCGACTTTTCCCTTTTCCAGCCGTGGTTTTCGCGTGCTGCGGTCCTCGCCATCCGCGAGCTCGATGACCTGTTCGTGCGTCGCCACCTGGGACGTTTCGTTCCCGAACCTCTCGCCCGCCGACTGTTCGACGACCCGGATCTGAACCCGCTCCTCCACAACCCGCGATGCCTCGACCTCCTGGCACACAGCGCGCACGAACAGCAGCAGGGTGGCCGCTTTCCGGCCAAAGGGATCCTCCTCCTGGAACTCGTACGGGCGCTCCTGCGGCCGGTCCTCCCCGCAAGCGATAACGCCACAGAATCCCGCTGGCTTTGCTTTCTCGCCCACTGGGCCTGGCTGCTTTTGAACCACGGGGCAGAAACGATCTCCCGCGAGGAAGCGCTGGACCTCCTGGCCAGGGCGGTCCCGGCGGCTCCCGAGGAGGCTTTCCCACACCCTACGCACCTCCTGCGCCGCCTGCAACGGGCGGGGATCCTCACGGCTCCTCCTAACGGTGACGGGCTGGCCTTCCGCCATCCGGCCCTGCGCAACGTGCTGGCCGCCTGGCACCTGGAACTGGAGCGCCAGGCCGGAAGGCCTATTGCGCTCGACTTGCAGGAAGCGCTCCTCCCGCTCTGGTACGGGATCAGTGCGGACCGCAAGGCGCTCGCCCGGGAGCTTGTGGAGGCAGGCCAGAGAGGAATCGGGCTCCTCGTGCGTTGCCTGGTGGAGGCCGAAGACCCGGCCTTCTGGGGCAGCGTGCTCGCCGAGTACCTGGGCGGCCGGCCAGTGCTGCACGACCTGGCCGGCCGCGCCCTCGAGGAGCTGGGTTACCTCGATGAGGCCGCCGCACAGCTCGAGGAGGCCATCTCCCTGGGGCTGGAACGCGCGGACCTCGCCTTCCGCCTGGGACAGATCTACGAGCGCAAGGACGACCTGGAGCGCGCCCGGAGGGAATACGAGCGCGCTGCAGCGCTCGACCCCACCGTTCCCGCCTACCGGCGACACCTGGGTGTCGTCTGCGGGAAGATGGGGGAATACGAAGAAGCCACCAACCGCCTCAAAGAGGTCGTGCAGGAACATATGGCCGCCTGCGCCCGCGCCTCCTTCGACCTGGGACAGGTCTACCAGCTGCAGGGACGCTACGCCGCCGCGCTCGAAGAGTTCCGGCGCGCTGTGGAGCTGATGCCCCAGGTCGTGGAATACCGCAACAGCCTCGGGTTGATCTACGGGCTCCTGGGCGAGCACGAACAGGCGGAGCAGGAGATGCTCGCCGCACTGCGTTTGGCCCCCGAGGATCCGTGGGCACATAACGAATTGGGGGTCATCTACGAGCGACAGGGCCGCGATGAGGAAGCGCTCGGGTGCTTTATGCGCGCCCTGGACCTGGCCCCCGAAGAACCGCTTTACCACCGCAATGCCGGCGCGACCTACTATCGCCTCGGGAGGCCCTTCGAGGCGCTCCAGGAACTGCAGACGGCGGTCGAGCTCGACCCGAACTATGCCGACGCCTACCACGTCCTTGGGCTCGTGCAGCAGGCGCTGGGCCGCCAGGAAGAGGCCCTCGAGAATTTCCGCCGGGCGGTAGAACTGCAGCCGGAGCGTGCCTTGTACCACCGCCACCTGGGGATCGCCTTCCGCCGGCTCGGCCGGCCGCAGGAGGCCACCGCCGCGCTGCGTCGCGCGGTCGAGCTGGCGCCCGAGGAACCGGCCGCTCACCAGGAACTCGCCGAGGCCTACTGGGAACAGGGACGTACGGAGCAAGCGCTCGAGGAGTACCGCTGGGCGCTCGAGCTCGCCCCGGGCCAATCCGTCTACCACCGCGACCTGGGCGTCGCGCTCCGGCGCTTGGGGAAACTCGAAGAAGCGGAAAAACACCTCACGGCGGCCCGCGACCTGGACCCTTCCGACCCACGCAACCACTACGAACTCGGGCAGCTCTACGCCATGCGAGGACAGTCGGAGGCCGCTCTGGCTTGCTACGAGGAAGCCGCCCGTCTGGATCCCCAGGCTCCCCTGTACCTCCTTCGCGAGGGCGAGGTGTGCCGCCACCTCGGCCGGCTCGAGCGGGCGGAAGAGTTGCTCCGGCGCGCCCTTTCCCTGGCTTCCGATATGCCGGAGGTCTACGCGGAACTTGGACAGGTCTACGCCGCGCAAGGGAAGGACGAAACGGCCCTGGAGTACTATCGGCGCGCGACGGTCCTTGCCCCTGGGGTCGCCGAGTACCAGACCTGCCTGGGCGGCACCCTGCGCCGCCTCGGCCGCCGCGACGAAGCGGCGCTTGCGTTACACACGGCGACGCGCCTGGAAAAGGGGTACGCGCCGGCACACTTCGAGCTGGCACTTCTCCTTCACGACGAAGGTCGCTTGAAGGAGGCGCTCGCCGAGTACAACCGCGCGGTGCGCCTTTCCCCGCAGAACGCCTCCTACCGGCTGGCACTGGCTCGTGCGGCGCGCGAGCTGGGGCGGTTCAGCGAAGCGACCGAGCATCTCGAGCGCGCGATCGCCCTGGCCCCTCAGGATGCCGCCGCGCATTTCGAGCTCGGGCGCGTTTACCGGCAGGAAGGCCGGCTGGAAGCAGCCCTGGAAAAGTTCGAACGCGCCCTGTCCCTCGATCCCGGGCAGGCGGCCTTCCATTACGGGCGCGCCGAGGTCCTGGCAGCCCTCGGACGAAAGGGCGAGGCGATCGCGGCTTGCTGCGAGGCGGTGCGGCTACAACCGCAGTTCGCCGAAGCCTACTCCTTGATGGGCGACCTTCACCTGGAGCTCGGGGAGGCCGAAGCGGCCCGGGAAGCGTTCGAGCGCGCGGTACAGGCCGCCCCCGAGGCGGCGGAGCATCACGCCCGCCTGGGGAAGTTGCTGATCCGCCTGGAGGAGATCGAGACAGCGCGCCGGGAACTGGAGATTGCCCTGGAACGGGATCCGGATTGTGCTGCAGCCTGGAACGCGAAGGGCCACCTCCTCGAGCACGCCGGCGAAGTGGAAGCCGCCCTTCACGCCTACCAGCGTGCCCTGGAGCTGGCCCCAGGGGAACCGACGTTCGCCTACGATCTGGCCGCTGCCCTGGCCCGGCAAA
>JBDOIE010000090.1:0-3521 GCA_041082245.1 Chloroflexia bacterium | reverse complement strand
CTCGCACCGGACGGCTCACGGACGCAGGTTTTCGATATAGGCTCGTACCTCCTCCAGACCCATCAGTTTGCCCTGGAAGAACCGGTTGACCAGCTCGAGCATCTGTTGGCGGAGCTCGGCGATCAGCCGCTCCCACTGTTCGCCCAGGTCGCGGCGCCCGGTCAGGTCATCGCGCAGGCGGAGGAGCGCCATCACGAGCTCCGTCTCCTCGGGCCCTTCCAGGCTCTCCAGCGCGTCCCGGATCAGCCCGTCGATCTGGTTCACCAGTGCTTCCCGGTCGAGGTCCGAAGCGAGCCGCGCTTCGTCGAGCGTTTCCAGGAGTGCGTGCACCTGGTAGAGGCGCGCCGTCGGCTCGTCGAACAGTTCGCGGATCCAGCCGGCCTCCTGGTAGCGCCCGGTCAGGCGGAAGATGTTATAGAGCCGCTTGGCGACCTTGCCGTAGTTCGGCGGCTCTCCGTAGGCGTACTTTTCCACCTCGTGCTCGAGCTGCCGCACGTAATCCCCCACCACCTGGGGCGGGAGCCGGCCGGCCAGCTTGGCAAACAGGGGTATCGAGGAAGCCTCCAGGTAAACCTCCTGGAAATAGGGGTCGAGGAAACCGTCGAGGGGAACGATCTCCCCCTCGGGCGTCTGCCAGGTCACGTCGAGCATGTTGCTCGCGTTCACCACACGCCCTTCCTCGGGGATGGCGATCACCCAGTCCAGTTTACACCAGCCGGGCTCCTGGCAGCCGTACTCCCAGGGGATCGTCAGCGGCTCCCCGGTCGGGCGGAACACTTCCATCCGGCCGGCCTCTACCTCCTCCGGCGTCCAAGAGATAAAGTGGCCGGCGGGCAGGACCTTCCCGCCCTTCACCACCTCGGTCTGCCAGGTGCCGAATTTCACCTCGGTCAGCTGGTACGTCGGGCTGCGCAAGCGTTCCAGCGCTTTCTCGCGGATGATCTCCCCCAGGATCCGACAGGCTTCCTCGCGCGTTTCGGCGATGATGTTGATCCGCTCGAAAAAGTCATAGTCGGCCGGGTAAGGCTGGATGCGGCCCTGGGCCGCGCTGCCCGAAAGCGCGATCGCGGTCTCGACGTTCGGCCGGTCGGGAAACTGGACGATATCGGCGATCCGGCGGTAGCGCTCGAGGCTTGCGGGGTCGAAATCGAGCAGGGTCAGGCGATGCCCGAAGACGCCTGTGCGGGCATCGACCTGCCAGGCCTGTCCCGGAGCACCTCCGGCGGCGACGGCCGTAAGCCACTGCGCGACGTCGGTTTCGTCCACGTCCACCCCGAGCAGCCGGGCGGCCTCGATGATCCGCTGCACCTGCTCTTTTGCCTGGTCCGGGCCCAGCGGGGCACCCTCCGGAGTACGTTCCTCGTCCATCTCTGCCTCCCGCAGGCCGCGTTTCACGGCCTGCGCTGCACGATGACCCTGCGCCAGGCAGGGTCGGTCTGGGGAAAGTCGGTGCGGTAATGGGCCCCGCGGCTCTCCTCGCGGATCAGCGCCGCCTGGGCCATCAGGTGGGCCGTGAGGAGCATCAGTTCCAGTTCCAACCGATCCCGCTCCGTGGGCTCCCGTGGCACAGCCTGTCTCCAGGCAGCGATCTGCGCCAGCGCCTTTTCGAGCCCCGTGCGGTTCCGCTCGATCCCGACGTGCTCCCACATCAGTTCCTGGAGGGCGGCCCTGTCGGGCCCCGGCACGTCCTCGCGCATCGGGACCTCCGCTGGCGGCCCCTCCACGTGCAGGACGGGCAGGGCCTCTTCGGTTTCCGGGGGAGGCGCCTCGACCGCGGCCTGTACGAGCCGTTTGGCAAAGACGAGCACTTCCAGCAGCGAATTGCTCGCCAGGCGGTTGGCCCCGTGTGCACCGGTGCAGGCGACCTCGCCACAGGCGTAGAGCCCCGGGATGTTCGTGCGGCCCCAGAGGTCGACCCGCACTCCGCCGATGAGGTAATGGGCGGCCGGCGCCACCGGGATCCAGTCGCGGGTGATGTCGATCCCCAGTTCTTTGCAGGTGCGGTAGATCGTGGGGAAGCGGAGGCGGATGGTGGCCGGCGGCAGGTGGGTGACATCCAGGTAGACGTGCGGCTGCCCGGTGCGGCGCATTTCCTGGAGGATCGCACGAGCGACGACATCCCGTGGGGCCAGCTCGGCCAGCGGGTGCTGGTCGACCATGAATCGCTCTCCAGCGTGGTTACGGAGGATGCCTCCCTCGCCCCGCACGGCCTCGGAGATCAGGAACGGCGGCGCCGAAGGGGCGTAGAGGGCGGTCGGATGGAACTGGTAGAACTCGAGGCTCTCCACCTCTGCCCCGGCGCGGTAGGCGAGGGCGACTCCGTCGCCCGTGGCCACCGGCGGATTCGTCGTGTTGCGAAAGAGACGGCCGGCCCCGCCCGTAGCGAGGACGATGTGCCGGCCGCGCACCTCGTCACGGCGTCCTTCCCGCACGTGCAGCAGTTCCAGCCCGACCGCACGGCCGTCCTCGACCAGGATGCGGGTAGCGAGCCGGTCCTGGAAGAGGTCGATGCGGGAAAAGCGGGCCAGCCGGGCGAGCGTGAGCTCGATCTCCATGCCGGTTGCATCGCCCCGCGCGTGGAGCACGCGGGGCACCGAATGGGCGCCCTCGCGGGTGAGCGCCACCTGTCCGTGCACGGTGTCGAAATCCACGCCCAGGTCGATCAGTTCCGCGATGCGCGCTGGCCCTTCCTCGGTGAGCACGCGCACCGCGCGAGGATTGCAGAGGCCGGCCCCGGCAGCCAGGGTATCCTGGTAGTGGCGTTCGGGGGAATCGCTCGGATCGACGGCGGCGGCGATCCCGCCCTGGGCGTAGCGGGTGTTGCACTCCTCCAGGGTGGCCTTGGTGACCACCAGCACCTGTCCGTGCTCCTGCGCGAGGAGCGCGGTATAGAGCCCGGCGATCCCGCTGCCCACGATCACGAAATCGTAGATAAAACCCGCCACGTTCCTCCGGCTCCTGCTCAGACCATCAGCATACGGTCCAGTGCCCGCTTGGCGCGGAGTCGGATCTCCTCGGGCACCCGGACCACGTAGCGTTGCAACTCCAGCGCTTCGAGCAGGTTCTCCAGGGTGATCTGCTTCATTGCACGGCAGACCATATGGGGGGCTGCGAGGTAGAAGCGCTTCTCCGGGTTCTCCTTGCGCAGCGGGTGGAGGAGGCCTTCCTCGGTGCCGACGATGAACTCGGTCGCCTCGCTCTGCTGGGCATAGCGGAGCATGCCGGAGGTGCTCAGCACCACATCCGCCTGGGCCACCACCTCCGGGCGGCATTCCGGGTGCACCATCAGCACGGCGTCGGGGTGCTGCCGGCGTGCGGCCTGGACCTCGTCGACCGTGAGGCGCTCGTGGACGATGCAGTACCCCGGCCAGGGGTGGATCTTCTTGTCGGTCTGGGTCGATACATAGTGCGCCAGGTTGCGGTCCGGCACGAAGAGCACCTCGTCTTCCTCGAGCGATGCGACCACGCGCACCGCGTTCGCCGAGGTACAGCAGATGTCGCTTTCCGCCTTGACTTCGGCG
>JBDOIE010000089.1:0-41188 GCA_041082245.1 Chloroflexia bacterium | reverse complement strand
CGCCCGATGGCTATCTGGCCTCGGCCTCGCTGGACGGCACCGTGCGCCTCTGGGATCTGTCGAGCGGAGAACCTGCTGCGACGCTTTCTGGGCATACCGCGGGCGTGCTGACAGTGGCCTTTTCCGCTGACGGCCGGTGGCTGGCAAGCGGCTCGCTGGACGGAGACGTGCGCCTGTGGGAGCTCCCCAGACTGCGTGAGGCAGCTGTGGCTCATCATGGGGACCCCGTGTGGGCAGTTGCCTTTTCCCCTGATGGCCGGCTGCTTGCGGCAGGGGGCTGGGACCGGAAGGTGAGGCTATGGTCTGTGCCCGAAGCGGCGGAATAGATGTTGGAAATCGCATTCGCAGGAGGTGCGCATGGCCGAAGACCCGACGCTCGTCGGCGAGCATTTCATCAGCGGCGATGTGGCCTGCGCGGAGGGGGCGATCGCGGCCGGATGCCGGTTTTTTGCCGGCTACCCGATCACCCCGGCTACCGAGATCGCGGAACGCATGGCGGAACGCCTGCCCAAAGTCGGAGGCGTGTTCATCCAGATGGAGGACGAGATCGCGTCCATGGCCGCGATCCTCGGCGCTTCGTGGGCGGGCGTCAAGTCGATGACCGCCACATCCGGCCCGGGCTTCAGCCTGATGATGGAGAACCTGGGGCTCGGAGTTATGCTCGAGACGCCCTGCGTGGTGGTGGACGTCCAGCGGGCCGGTCCTTCCACCGGTCTCCCCACGCTGGTCGGCCAGGGCGATATGATGCAGGCGCGCTGGGGAAGCCACGGCGTGTACGAGATCATCGCTTTGTCGGCCGCCTCGCCCCAGGAACTGTTCGATGTCACGATTACCGCCTTTAACCTTTCCGAGAAATACCGCACGCCGGTGCTCATCATGACCGACGAGGCGGTCGGGCATATGACGGAACGCGTCGTCATACCCCCTCCCGACCAGATCCCGCTTGTTTCCCGACCGCGGCCCACCGTGCCGCCGGATCGTTACCGGCCGTACGCTTGTGGGGAGGATCTGGTTCCCCCGATGGCGATCGCTGGGGAAGGTTATCGCTTCCACGTTACCGGCCTGACGCACGATGACCGCGGATACCCGATGACGGTAGCGTCGGCTCAGGAGCAGTACGTCCAGCGGTTGATCGACAAGATCCGACGCAACGTGGACGATATTGTGATCGTGGAAGAAGAAGGCACCGAGGATGCCGAAGTGGTCGTCGTCTCCTATGGGATCTCGGCGCGTGTCGCGTTGCTTCCGATCCGACAGGCTCGGGCGGAAGGGCTGAAGGCCGGCCTGCTGAAGCTCGTGACGGTGTGGCCATTCCCCGAAAAGCGGGTGCGCGAACTGGCCCGGCGGGTGCGTGCCTTCGTGGTGCCGGAGATCAACGCCGGCCAGATCGTGTTCGAGGTGGAGCGGTGCGCAGCCGGCCGCGCGGAGACCATCCTGGTCCCACACCTGGGAGGGGACATCATCCGCCCGGAGGCCATCCTGGAGGCGATCCGCAACGCGGCGCAAGGAGCTTGCCATGCCTGAAATGGACCGCCTGGACCGCATCGAGCAGAGGCTGCTCAGCGAAGCCTGTCACTGGGTAGAACCGGAAGAGGTGACGCGCAAACTGGAAACGGGCGAACGTCACCCGTTCGACGCTCTGCTGCGCGAGGACCGTATCCCGCACATCTGGTGTCCGGGCTGCGGCCTGGGGACGGCGTTGACCTGCTTCCTGAGCGCTTTGACGCAGACCGAGATCGACCTGGACAAGGTCTGCGTCGTTTCCGGGATCGGCTGTGCTGGACGGGTTGCCGGTTACGTACGGCTGGACTCGTTCCACACCACCCATGGCCGGGCGATCCCCTTTGCCACCGGACTGAAGCTGGCCAATCCGGAGCTGAAGGTGGTGGTGTTCTCGGGGGACGGGGATCTGATCGCGATCGGCGGGAACCACTTCATCCATGCGGCGCGGCGCAACCTCGACATCACGGTGATCTGCGTAAACAACCTGAACTACGGGATGACCGGAGGCCAGGTCGCGCCGACAACCCCGATCGTTGCCCGTACCTCTACCACGCCCTACGGGAACTACGAGCCGCCCTTCAACCTGCCCTATCTTGCGGCGGCAAGCGGAGCGGTCTATGTCGCGCGGTGGACCACGCTGCACGTGCGCCAGCTGGAGCGCGCGTTGATCGAGGCGCTCCAGAAGCGTGGTTTCACCTTTGTCGAAATCATCTCCCCGTGTCCGACCCTGTACGGTCGCAGCAACCGGCTCGGGAGCGGGCTCGATATGATGCGCTACTACCGGGACAAGAGCGTGGTCCGCCACGGGGCCGATCCGCGGGAGGCAGACCTCTACTTCGGTGGCCCGATCCTGGTGGGCAACTTTGTCAACCTGGACCGGCCGAGTTACCTGGAGTTTCGCGATTGGCTCTGGCGGGAAACGAACTACGGGCAAAAACGCGAAGGAGTGCTGGAGAAACTCCGCTCCTCCGCGCAGGAAGGCACCTAGTCGGACGGCGAACGGCACCTGGAGACCCGAAATGGCGCAGGTAGAGATCCGCTTCAGCGGTTTTGGCGGCCAGGGGATCATCCTGGCCGGCTACATCGCCGGCAAGGCGGCCACACTCTACGACCGGCGGAACGCCACACTGACCCAGAGCTACGGGCCGGAATCGCGTGGAGGGGCGTGCAGCGCGGAACTGATCATCTCGGACGAACCGATCCTCTACCCGCATCTGCTGCACCCGGACGTCCTGGTCGCGATGTCACAGCCGGCTTACGAGCGGTATCGGCACGAGCTGGCCCCGGGCGGGCTTCTCCTGGTGGATGCGGACCTCGTTCAGCCGGAGGATGTGCCCCCGGGGACGCGGGTATTCGCCGTGCCGGCAACGCGGCTCGCGGAAGAACTGGGGCGCAGGGTGGTCGCGAACATCGTCATGCTGGGGTTCTTCACCGCTGTGGCGGGATGGATCAGCGAGGAGGCCATGCTCCGCGCCCTCCTGGACTCGGTCCCACCGGGTACGGAGGAGTTGAACCGGCGGGCCTTTGAGACCGGGCTGGCCTGGGGCCGGCAGGCGGTCGGGCGCACCGGGCCAGGATCAGCTCCATCCGAGGAAGTAGGGCAGGGCGCTTGAGAGGAAGACGACCAGGAGGCAGACGCCAGCCGCGACCCCAACGGCAAGTCCCCAGCGGAGCAGCCGTCGGGCCAAGTTGGCGAAAACGACCTTGGCGAGGAGCAGTGCGGCGGCAAGACCTCCGGCCACTGCGTGAAGATAGAGGCGCCCCGAATACAACCGCGCACCCTGGCCCACCGTGTAGAGGCACAGCGCAAGCACGCCCAGCGTGAGCAGGAAGGTCAATGCTCCTCCCGCGCGGTGCGCCGGGACAAGCGCCTTCTTTGGGAGCGGCAGGAGGCGGATCCATCCACGCAGTTGCGCCATACTGGCTCCCTGGAAAATCGCCATCGCGAGCGCCAGGGTGGCGAGCACCGATTTGACCAGGTAGAGTTCCATCGCTTTCTCCTTCGAACGGGTGGACCCGCGACAGGTGAGGCAAAGCCACCGGAGTGGCGGGGGCCGTTCTATCGGCGCTTGCGCCCATCTTCGAGGCGATCCTCTGGCCGCATCCCGGGCAATCGTTGAACCCTTCTTCCAGCCGTGTCCCGCGGCATTGAAGGTGGGGCCAAATGCGGCGGGAGTTGGCCCGGGGAGGCTCGCTTTCCTGTGTGGCCGAAAGTGGGTCGTAGCGGTGGCAAGCCCCCGACTGGTTGGAAACAGGCATGTACCGACGGCAAGGGTATTTTAGCACGGGGTCGATCCAGGATCAAGGGTTTTCCAGCCGGGATTTCAAGAACAGGATTCCGGGACGACTTGAACGGGTGTCTGGCTTGTGCTAGAATGCATAACAAACCGCTTGGAGCCTTGGTATGGCGCCTCCGGACAAGGGGAACTACTGGCTGGACTTTGTCAGCCACAGTGCCGAACAGACCCGGCGGCTGGGCGTGCGGCTTGGTCGTCTGCTTGAACCCGGGGACGTCCTGCTGTTCGTCGGGGAGTTCGGCAGCGGAAAGACTACCTTTATTCAGGGTATAGCTGAGGGGCTGGGGGTCCATGGGCCCGTAACCAGCCCGAGCTTCACCCTGGTCTGGGAATACCGGAGCGACCCGGAGCGCGGCGAGATGCCCTTCTACCACATCGACCTTTACCGCATCGAGAGCCTGGAAGAAGTGTTGCGTCTGGGCCTGGACGATCTCTTCCAGGGGTCCGGCGTCTGTGCTGTGGAATGGGCGGACCGGGTGCCGGAGGCAATGCCCGAGGAGCATCTGCTCGTTTCGCTGGCCTACCTGAGCGAGACCAAGCGGATCGTGCGGATGCAGCCCTATGGGGAGCGTTACAGGACCCTCGCAGAAGCGTTCAAACGAAGTGCCTTCCGGGGCTAGGAGAGGCGGAGCGATGATCCTGGCGCTGGACACGTCCACCGCATATGCGAGTGCCGCCCTCTTCGACGGGGAGGCGCTGCGCGCCGAGACAAGCTGGGAGACCGGGACAGCCGCAACTGCACAGCTGCTGGTGGTGGTAGAGCACCTCATGAGACTTGCGGATTGTCGGCCGGCCGACCTGCGGGGGATCGCGGTCGCGCTGGGGCCGGGGTCCTTCAACGGCCTCCGGGTCGCCTTGAGCCTCGGGAAGGGGCTCGCAAGTGCCCTGGGCCTCCCGATCGTCGGCTTTCCGACACCGGATATCGCGGCCTATCCGTTTTCTTCGCTCGTGCTCCCCGTCTGTGCGATCCTCAAAGCGGGGCGCAACCGGCTTATCTGCACCCGGTTCCAGACCCGTTACGGCCGTTGGCAGCGGGTGAGCGATTTCCGAAACCTCACCCTGGAGGCGCTGATCGAGGAGACGGACCGTACCACGGTCTTTTGCGGCGAGATCGATCGGGAGATGGCGGCCGCGCTTCAGGAGCGGCTCGGGCGCCACGCGCTGCTTGCTTCGGCAGCGCTGTCCGCGCGCCGTGCGGGCTACCTGGCGGAGATGGCCTGGCGGCGCCTGGAGGAGGATCCGAAGGGAGACGACCTGGTGGCCCTGGAGCCGCTCTACCTTTCGCTCCCGCGTCTCGGCGGCACGGGCGCGGCGAGGGAGGAAGAGGATTGAGCGCCCTGGCGCGGTTCGAGGAGTTTGTGGAGGAGCTGCTGGAGGGGTCCCTTGCCCAGCTGCTGCGGAGCCCGGTGCAGCCGGCCGAGATCGCCAAGCGGCTGGAACGGGCGATGGAATCCGGGCAGCGGGCGGGTGTCGGCACCATCCTCGTCCCGAACCGCTATACCGTGTTTCTCCATCCCCAGGACCTCGCCGACCTGGCACCGGCGAAGGCGGCGCTGGAACGCGAAATGGCCCGCTTTATCGTCGATCGGGCGCGGGAGAGCGGTTTCACGCTGCTCGCGCGGCCGCGCGTCACCATTCAGGCCGAGGCAGGCCTCCGCCGGGGCCGGGTGCGCGTCCAGGCGGAGCTCGCGAGCCCGGAAGAGGCGGAAGAGGACACAGCGGAGCTCGACTGGACACCGGCACTGGGCGCCTCGCATCTGGGCGCGACGATGCCCGCTGCCGCGCTCCGGTACCTCGACCGAACCGGCCGATCCTATCGGGTACCGCTGGATCGCCCGCAGGTGCTGCTCGGGCGCGCGCGGGATAGCGACATCATCCTGGACGACCCGCTCGTTTCCCGCCACCACGCACGCATCGTGCTGCGCTATGGCCAGTTCGCCGTGGAAGACCTGGGGAGCACGCACGGTACGTTCCTCAACGGCCAGCCGGTACGGGAGTGCGTGCTGCGGCCGGGCGATCGCCTGACCCTCGGGCAAACCGATCTCTTCTACGAGGAGGAGTGAGGTGAGCCGCCTTCCGCCGGAGGGGCAGCTCCTCCTTCTGCGCGTGGCAGTGGCCGTGCTTCTCTATCTGTTCGTGGCGCTCGTGGCGCTGGTGGTAGGGTTCGACGTCCGGCGCGCGGCGCGCAAGACCCGCCAGGTGGCCTGGAGTGCGCTGGGCCACCTGGTGCTGGTGGATCCGGGTCCCACGGGCCTCGAGCCGGGCACGCGTTTCCCGCTGATCGCTATCACTTCGATCGGGCGGGCGCTGGACAATACCGTGTCGCTGGACGATGAGTTCCTTTCGGGAAACCATGCCCTGCTCACCTGGCGTGACAACCGTTGGTGGCTCGAGGACCTGGGCAGCACGAACGGAACGTTTTTGAACGGCGCACGGATCGCACGCGCGGTGCCGGTATCTCCCGGGGATCTCATCGCGCTCGGACGGGTGACGCTCCGACTGGAGTGACGCCTGACGCAGCGTATTTGACACTGGAGCGGCTTGCGGGTATACTGCGCGGGACAGCGCAGGGGTGTGTGGCGATGGAAGAACAGCTGGGTACCATCCGGGTCTCGCCCCACGTGGTAGCGGCGATTATTGCGTTTGCAGCTGCGTCGGTACCAGGCGTCGCCTGGCTGAACGCGCACACCCCGGGCAACCGGCGCTTGCGCTCCCCGGAAGAATTCGGCCGGGCAGTACGGATTAGCATACACGATGACGGCGTGCACTCCAGCATCTACCTGACGGTCGAGCGGAACGCGAACTGGATGCAGGTGGGGAAGGCGGTGCAGCAAGCGGCCGCGGAAGCGATCGAACGGATGCTGGGCCTGGACGTGCATGCGGTGAACATTTACATCGTGGACGTCGCGAGGTAGTCGGCGTGGCACACCTGCGACATCAGGTGCGCGCGGTCTTGCTTCAGACGCTTTTCGAGGCGGATCTGACCTCCCACGATCCTCGGGAAGTGCTCGAGCGGCATCTGGAGGAGCGCCAGTTTCCACCCGAGGGTGCGGAGTTCGCGCGGCGGCTGCTCGAAGGGGTGCTCGCGCATCGGCCTAAGATCGATGCCCTGATCGTCGAAGCCGCGCCGAACTGGCCGCTGGACCAGATGGCGCGGATCGATGTGAACATCCTCCGCATCGGGATCTACGAGCTGCTCTTTGCGGACGACGCCCATATTCCGGTCAAAGGCGCGATCAACGAGGCAGTGGAACTGGCCAAGAGGTTCGGCAGCAGCAGCTCGCGGCGCTTTGTAAACGGTGTCCTGGGAACGTTGCTGAAACGGTATGCCCCTCAGCGATCGTGATCGCGGAGTCTCTCCTGTGGCGGGAAAAGAGCCGCACCGCAATAGCCCATCAAGGAGGTGTATGGATGATCTCGGACGACGTCTTGCGGCGCTTGAAGGCTCTGGTGGCGGAACGGTTGGGGGTGGATGAATCGCAGATCACACCCGAGGCCTCGTTTGTGGAAGATCTAAACGCGGACTCGTTGGACCTGGTCGAACTGATCATGTCGCTCGAAGAAGAGTTTAACATCGAGATCCCCGACGAGGCGGCGGAGAAGATCCGTACCGTGGGCGATGCGATCGAGTATCTGGAGGAACGCCTGGGGGAGGCGTAACCGTCGCCACCTGTACACGATGCGGCCTCAGCGTTCCTCCTCCGGACGACGGGGACGAACGCGTAGCGTGCGCTCGTGGCTGTAGCGAACCAGGCCAGGGTGCCGCGTCGCCAGTCGGCGCAGGTGGCGGCACTCGGTGACGTCGACATCGACGGCCGCTTCGTTGCGGCCGTCGCTGTAATATGCGGCTAGGCCTGCAGCGAATTCGATTGCCTCCGGCGAGGGCTCGCGGCCTTCGGTGAGGAGGATGACGTGCGCGCCGGGGCGGTTGCGGGCATGGAGCCATAGGTCGTGTGCACGTGCGCGGCGGAAAGACAGCTCCTCGTTCTGGCGGGCATTGCGCCCGACGAGGACGCGGAATCCGTCCTCGGTACGGAACGAGCGCGGCGGGAGCGCCGCTTTTCGGGGCCCCGCTATCCGTGCTTCCGGCGCGATCCCGGCTTCGGCAAGTTCGTTCGAGAGGAGCGCCAGTTCGTCGAACGTCTCGGCTTCCTGGACAAGGGTGGCCATCTGGGCCAGCCAGTCCAGCTCGAGTTCCGTCTCTTCGATGAGCGCTGCGGTCCGCTCCCCGGCCTGGCGGGCTTTACGATAGGCGTGGAAATAGGCCTGCGCGTTCTGCACCGGCGAGCGGTGCGGGTCCAGCGGGATTTCCACCCCCTCGACCCGTAATACCTCCTGACCCGGGGTGACGAGTTGCTGGTACGCGAGGAGCAGTTGGCCCATCTGAAGCAGGTGATCCGCTTCAGCCTCCCGGGCTTGTTCCCTTCGCAGGGCTTCCAGACGGCTCTGGAGCCTTTCCTGCTGGCGCTCGATCGCTTCCAGCAGCAGCCGGCGCGAGGGTTCATGGTCGGCCACCGGTTCCTGCGACGCGTAGTAACGTTCCAGCGCATCGGAAATGGAAGGCACAGGCTCGATGCGCCAGTCCGACCGGTGGGTAAGGGGATATGGCGCGTATGCTACGAGCTTCCCGTAGCCGGGGCCGTTTTCCGGGGCCAGCGCCACACAGGGTTCCCAAACCCCGGATTCCGCGCGTTCCCAGGCGACACGAAGGGCTGCCGCAAGCGCTTCCGGTTGCGTCAGGGCGGTGACGGGCGCATCGTAAGGTATCCCGGCGCGGTGGCAGGTCTCACGAGCGAGGAGGGGCGACACGCCCCGGAAGACATGCACCAGTGCCTGCCAGAGCGGCAGGTCCGGTTGCAGGTTGCCAAGGGCGCCTTGCAGCGTAGCTGTTGTAACGCTGCGCGGATCGAGTTTCAGCTGCGGCGGTGGCGGCCGATACAGCATCTGGGGCAGTACAGGTCGAGCCGAGCTCATACGGGGCGTCACGCGTTTGATCGCATCCACGATCCTCTGTTCGCCGTCGACCAGGATGAGGTTGCTCTGTCGCCCCATCACCTCCACGATGAGATCGTTTCCCTGCTCCTCGGCGGACAGGGCGGGATGGTGGAAGCGCAGCACGAGCACCCGTTCGAGGGGCCACGCGCTCACTTCCTCCAGCCAGGCACCTACCAGCCGCTTCCGCAAATGCAGCAGGAACGGGCTCTGGGCTTGCGGGTCCCGTGTCGGCCTTGCCTGGACCAGATGGATACGGGCGTGTTCGGGATGTGCGGAGGCGACGAGGTAGTGGCGCCGATGCCGGGCGTAGATTTCCAACCCGATTGTCAACGGTCCACACTGGACAACGTGTTGCACGCGTCCACCGCGGATCGTCGCCTGCAGTTCGGCGGCTACCGCGTGGGCGGTGAGCGCATCATAGAACAAGGGTTCCTCCCGTACGGATCTACGAACAGTATACCATAGAGCGTAGCGAGGCGAAAGGGGGACGCCGATGGCCTCAACCGAACTGCTGCACATCGGGTTTGGCAACATGGTGGCTGGGAGCCGTGTGCTCGCGATCGTAGCGCCGGATTCGCTGCCCGTACGTCGGCTTATCCGGGAAGCGCGCGAACGGGGGGTGCTGATCGATGCGAGCCGCGGCCGGAAGGTCAAGTCCGCCATCGTCATGGATAACGGCTATGTGATCACATCCGCTCTTCACCCTCAAACGATCGCCCGCCGCATGCGTTCGGGCGAGCTATCGGGGAGGCGTGCCGATGAGTGAGTGCCCCGGGACGACGGACGCGGAAATCGCTGCGTGGCTCGGCAGTCCGCCGCCTTTGCTCATTGTCCTCTCCGGGCCATCTGGTGTGGGCAAAGATGCCACAATGGCCCGCATGAAAGAACGCGGCATCCCGCTACATTACACGGTGACCGCAACGACCCGTCCCCCTCGCCCCACAGAGGTCCACGGCAAGGACTACTATTTCGTCTCGGTGGAGGAATTCCAGCGTATGATCGACGAAGGGGAGCTGCTGGAGTGGGCCCTCGTTTACGGCGACTACAAGGGCATTCCCCGGCAACAGGTGCGCGAGGCGTTGGCCCAGGGCAAGGATGTCATCCTGCGCATCGATGTACAGGGAGCGGCCACGGTACGGAAACTGGCCCCCGAGGCGTTGCTGATCTTCCTGGCGCCCCCCAGTATGGCGGACCTGGCGACCCGGCTGCGGCAGCGGCGGACGGAATCGGAGGAGGCACTCCAACGAAGGCTCCAGGCTGCCCGGAAGGAGATGGAGGCACTGCCGATGTTCGATTACGTGGTCGTTAACCATCAGGGTTGCCTGGACGATACGGTAGACGCTATTATGACGATCCTGCGTGCGGAGAAGATGCGTGTCCATCCGCGGAGGGTGCAACTATAGGCTGCGCAAGCAGCGTGGCCCCATTTGACAGCGTGCAGAACATCCTGTACACTTGGTTTGACGCTGCCGGGTGGTGCAGCGGTAGCACGGGGGACTTTGGATCCTTTGACCCAGGTTCGAATCCTGGCCCGGCAGCCTGTTTTTGTGCGAAACGTACGGTTCCCGTGTAGGAGGAGATAGCATGGCACAGCCCATCCGGGTAATCCAGTACGGTCTCGGCCCGATCGGCAACCGCGTCACGCGGTATCTGTGCGAGCGGTCGGCATTCCGCATCGTGGGAGCGATCGATATCGACCCGGAGAAGGTCGGCCGCGATGTGGGCGACCTGGCCGGCCTGGCCCCGATCGGAGTCCAGGTGAGCGCCGACGCAGATGCCGTTCTGCAACAGGAAGCAGATGTGGTTGTCCTCACCACGACCTCGAGCCTGGAGCGGGCCAAAGAGCAGATCCTGCAGATCGTCTCTCACGGCCTCCCTGTGGTTTCGACCTGCGAGGAGCTTTCCTACCCCTGGCGCACTCAGCCCGCCCTGGCGCAGGAAATCGACCGGGCTGCGCGCGACAAGGGGGTCGCTGTGCTGGGCACCGGGGTGAACCCCGGCTTCCTGATGGACCTCCTCCCGATCGTCTTCACCGGGATCTGTCAGGACGTGCGGTCGATCCTCGTGGAACGGTTCCAGGATGCACGGTTCCGACGCCTTCCGTTCCAGCGGAAAATCGGGGCCGGGCTCACGGTGGAAGAGTTCCACGAGAAGGTGCGTGAAGGGACGCTCCGGCACGTCGGCCTGACCGAATCCATGCACATGATCGCCTCCCGTATGGGCTGGGAACTGGAGCGCACCGAGGACATCATCGAGCCCGTAGTGGCGTCGACGCGCGTGAGCGCAGGGGAGCTCGTCATCGAACCTGGCTATTGCCTGGGGGTGAATCAGACGGGACACGGGTATCGGAACGGCCGCGAGGTCATCACCCTGCGCTTCCGGGCGACGATCGGCGAGCCGGAGCCGCGCGACCGCATCCGCATCGAAGGGACCCCGGTGATCGAATCCGTGATCCCGGGCGGAGTCAACGGGGACATCGCGACCTGCGCGATCACCGCAAACGCGATTCCAGTGGTACTGCGCGCACGTCCCGGCCTGCGGACGATGGCGGACATCGAACCGGTTACCTTCTTCGAGGCCCTTCCCTGACCGCGAGCCAGTTCGACCGCGCCCAGGGCCCGCGACAGCCGATGGTGCTGCCCCGGTTGACGCGGCCCTGCCCGTGAGCACCGACCGCGGGAAAGGACGGCCCCTGTATGACAGGCAGCCTGTACCGGCGGAATTTCCTTGCCCTGCTGGGCGACTATATCGGCTTCGGCCTGGCGATGACCTTCGTAGGCTTTACCACGACTGTTCCGGCCTACATCGCCCGGCTGACGTCGAGCAAGGTGCTCGTTGGGCTGTTCACCACCGTGAGCGACGGCGCCTGGCTCCTGCCGCAGATCTTCTTTGCCAATTTGCTCCTGGACAAACCGCGTAAGAAGCCCTACATCCTGCTGGGGGGAGCAATCGGCCGGCCCTTGCTTTTCCTCTACGCGGCGGGACTCGCGCTGGGACTGGCGCGATATCCCGTCCTGGCGCTCGGCCTGCTCTTCGCCGTGCAGGCGATCTTTCTCGGAAGCGATGCGATGGCCGCAGTCGCCTGGTTTGACCTGCTCGCCAAGGCGATGCCGGAGGAGCGGCGCGGACGGCTCATCGGCGTGGGACAGGTGCTGAACGGCTTACTCGCGGTCGGCGCAGGGGCGGTGATCGCACGGCTGCTCGGGGAATCCGGCCCGCCTTTCCCGCAGAACTATGCGGCCATCTTTGCCCTGGGAGGATTCTTCCTTTTTTTCTCGCTCGCGTCGCTCTTGTTCGTGGTCGAGCCAGAAGAGCCGGTCGTGGAAAAGCGGCCCAGCTGGCGGTCCTATTTTCTTCACCTGTTTCGTACACTGGCCGAGGATCGCCTGTTCCGACGGGTGATCGTGGTACGCCTGCTTGCGGGCTTTGACCTGCTCGCGAGCGGTTTCTATATCCTCTTCGCAACCAACGAACTGGGGCTGCCTCCTTCCACAGTCGGCGTGTACGCGGCTGTCCAGACAGTGGGCTCCATTGTGGCGAGTATCGCGTTCGGCGCGCTCAGCGAAAAGGCCGGCAGCCATCGGGTGGTCCAGGCGGCAACCGCGATGGGTCTGGCTGCGCCGCTCATTGGACTGGTGCTCTTCTTGCTGGGCGTGCGAGGAGGGACCGTACTGGCCGTGGTCTACGCACCGGTTTTCTTTATCGTGGGCGCCGTCGGAAGTGCCTACATGCTGGGCTACGTGGACCTGGTGCTTCGGCTCTCCCCTGCGATCGACCGACCAACTTACGTCGGGCTGTTCAACACTGCAGGTGGCCTGCTCGTGGGCCTCCCCACGTTGGGCGGGGCGATCCTTCAGAATACTTCCTACGGGGTCCTGTTCGGAGTTGTGGCCATCGCCGTGGGTATATCGCACATCCTTTCCTGGAGCCTGCCGAAGACCCTTCCCCGGACGTGACTCAGCCCCTTATGCCAGCTCGTCCGTGCAGCTTGAGTCGGTTTGCCCTGCATTTCCAGAGCCCCGGCTGCCTCCCTGGTGGCAGGCAGCGGCCTCGGCGCAAGCGGTGTTCGCCCTCGCGCATACGGGCGGCGGCCAGTGCCTCGTCGCTAAGTGCCGTGCACGAATACGCGCTCCTTCAGATCTATCGCCCTTTAGCAACCCACGCCGGCAGACTTGGCGCTTCCTGCTTCTTTTCGGGGGGCTGCAGGTGCCTTGCATTCGTAAAGGTCAACAACCGGAAACTACGGGGAAGGCCTCGTCGCTCCAGAGCGCATCTTCGCTCAGGATCGTGTAGCGGTAGCCCTGTTCCACGAGGAAGCGCTGGCGGCGCGCGGCGTACTCCTGTTCCGCGGTCCCCTGCGAGACCAGCGTGTAGAAGCGCGCCGGCCGGCCGTCCGGTTTCGGGCGCAGGATGCGCCCCAACCGTTGGGCCTCCTCCTGTCGGGACCCGTAGGTTCCCGATACCTGGATCGCGACATTCGCCTCGGGGAGATCGAGCGCATAGTTTGCGACGTTCGAGACCACCAGCACGGGCACTTCTCCCCGTCGAAAGGCCCCGTACAGCTGTTCCCGCTCTGCCACAGGCGTGCGTCCGCTCACCAGGGGGGCTCCCAGCGCCTCAGCGATGGCGCGTAGCTGCGCCAGGTACCGGCCGATAATCAACGTCCGGTCGCCGCCGTGCCGCCGCACGAGCTCGCGTACCACAACCTCTTTCTGTCGGTTCTCTGCCGCCAGGCGGGAACGGACGTGGTTCGTGCGCGCCCGGGCGTGGTCCAGGCGAAGCGCATCCGGGACCGTTACCCGCACCTCCAGGCATTCGGCCTGGGCCAACCAGCCCTGTGCCTCGAGCTCCTTCCACGGAGCCTCGTAGACTTTCGGGCCGACAAGCGAGAACACATCTCCCTGACGGCCATCCTCGCGCACCAGTGTGGCGGTCAACCCCAAACGTCTCCGGGCTTGCAGCTGCGCGGTGATGCGAAACATCGGTGCGGGGAGGAGGTGCACTTCGTCGTAGATGATGAGCCCCCAATCGCGTTCATCGAACAGGGCCAGATGCGGAAAACCGTTTGAAGGCTGGGCGTCCGAGGCAGCGCGGTGGATCAGGATCTGATAGGTAGCGAGGGTAACGGGCGCGATCCCTTTGGTTTCCCCGGTATACTCGGCGATTTCCCCGGCTTCCAGGGTGGTCTTGTCCAGGAGCTCCTGGCGCCACTGATGCACGGCGGTAGCGTGCGGGCAGAGGATCAGCGTCTGGGTACGCAGGTGCGCCATAATGGCCAGCCCGACGATCGTCTTTCCGGCGCCGCACGGCAGCACGATGACCCCACTGCCGCCGTGCGGTCCTTCCCGCAGGAAGGCGGTTGCAGCAGCTTCCTGGTAGGGCCTTAGCACGAGCTTACGGCCGCTGCGGCTGTAAGCGCGGAGCGAAATCGCGAGCGGCGCGCCCGGCAGGTAGCCCGCGAGGTCTGTCGGAGGATATCCGAGCTGGCGGAGACGCTGCTTGAGGAGCCCGCGGCACCCAGGTTCAACTACGAGCGCTCCGTCCGCACGCCGTTCGCGGAGGAAAGGTTGCAGGGCGCGGCTCCGGGCAAGTCGCCCGAGGAGCTCCGGGTCATCCGCCTGGAGCAGAAGATGTTCCCCCTCCCGGCGCAGCGCGAGCCGGCCGTAACGCGCCATCGTCTCGCGGATCCAGTCCGCGACTTCTGGCGGCACCTCGTAGCGGCTGTGGGCGGCCAGCATGGCCACTATGGAATCCGCCCGGATGCCCGATGCAGCCGCGTTCCACAGCGAGAGCCGGGTCAGGCGGTAGAGGTGGATGTGCTGGAGGCTCTGTTCCAGTTCGGCAAAAGTGGCCAGCCGGTCCCGCATCTCGCGGGCAAGCGGATGGTCTACGTCCAGGAGGATGGTGCGATCCCGTTGCACCACGAGCGGAGCGCCCATCGTCACGTCCTCCGTGTACCCGACCGGGGTGCAGCGCCAAACAGTATAGCATCGCACCCTGTCGGACGCAATGCGGCGCGAGATCCGCTCGTCGCTTCCGAAGGCCGAGGCGCCATCGGGGGAGTGCATACGCGGAGCGCACCGTGCCCCCCGGGCTGGAGTTCCAGCGGAACTGCGCGGGATAGCACGTCGAAAGGACGCTGCGATCCTGTGGGACCGCGATCTTGCCCCCGCGCTCGAGCGGTTGCCGGACCGCCAGGCTTGCCGCCCGATACACGGAGGCGCCCGGCTCCGGAATTCTTCGTGACAGCATCAGCGCCATTGTGGGCAGGAGGCGCCCCGAAGGTTCGCGCTTCTTCCCAGACTTGGTTCAGCGGAAAGCCCTTCTGTACCGCGCATCGTCGGGGGATACGGGAACAAGCCAAAAAGAGACAAAAACAGGAAGCAGCTGCGGCTGCTGGAAACGTTTTCAGCCAAAGTCCTACCTGGTCACGCTTGTTGCTACGGTTTCCCCGTTGACCTCACTTGACGTGATTGTTATAATGGTAACGTAAACACCCCGGCCCCGTGTCCTCTAGACGACCGAAGGAGGCAAAGATGCATGGCTTCCATGGGCGGATCCTGCACATCGACGTGTCAGCGCAGACATCTCGGGCGGAGGCCGTGGCGGAGGAGGTGCTGAGGGACTACCTCGGGGGGAAGGGACTCGGTGCGTACCTGCTTTCGACGCACGCGCCGGCAGGAGTAGATCCTCTTTCACCAGAAAACCCGTTCATCATCACCACGGGTCCGGCCACCGGCACGGTGCTCGCCCCCGCAAGCCGCTACATCCTGATCTCGAAATCCCCCCAGACCGGGATCTTCGGGGAATCGGCCTCCGGCGGGCACATCGCGCCCCAGATCAAAGCTACCGGGTACGACGCGATCGTCATCCGGGGGGCAGCAAGCCGGCCGATTTACCTGGAGATTTCGGATACCGGGGTCGCCTTCCACGATGCTGCCGCCTTCTGGGGCATGGATGCGTATGAGGCCGAAGAGGCGCTGGAAAAGGCTGTCGGCGTCCCCGGGGCCAAGGCGATGGTGATCGGCCCCGCGGGGGAGAATCTGGTGCGCTTTGCGCTCGTCGGAAACGACCGGGGCCGGCAAGCCGGCCGCGTGGGTATGGGCGCCGTGCTGGGCTCCAAGAAGATCAAGGGGATCGTCTTTCATGGCAAGGCCCAGTGCCCGCTCTTCGACGCCGATGACATTGCGGCTTACGACCGCGAGCTCCGCGAGCGGGGCAAGACGGACGCCGGGGCCACGAATTACCGCAACTTTGGCACACCGATGGTGGTGGCCATCGCGAACCGCGTTTGCTCTTTTCCCAGCTACTACTGGTCGGCGGGAACCGTCCCGTACTGGACCCAGATCAGCGCGGACGCGCTTGTGGAACGGTTCAAGCCGCGTCCGAAGGCTTGCTACCGTTGCTTCTTTGCCTGCGGCAAAGTTACAACGGTTCCCGATGGGCGTCACGCAGGCCTCACCGTGGAAGGGCCGGAGTACGAAACGATCTACGCCTTCGGCGGGCTGTGCGGCGTGGATGACCTCGCTGAGATCCTTTACCTGAACGACCTGTGCGATCGGGTTGGTCTGGACACGATCACCGCCGGGAACGTCGCTGGACTCGCGATCGAGGCGTGCCGCCGCGGTGTGCTGGATCTCGGGCTTGACTACGGCGACGTGGACGGGATAGCCGAGCTGCTGCGCAAAGTCGCGGCTCGGGAAGGGGTGGGTGAGATCTTTTCCGGCGGTGTACTCCCTGCGGCGCGCCAGCTCGGCCTGGAGGATCTGGCGATCCACGTGAAGGGGCTCGAGCCTGCTGGCTACGACCCCCGGGCGCTCAAAGGGATGGGACTTGCGTTCGCGGTCTCCGACCGCGGAGCCTGTCACCTGCGGGCGACGGTTTACAAGGCCGAGTTCGCCGGGTGGGTGGACCGCACCACCGCGGAGGGCAAGGCGGACCTCGTGCTCGACTTTGAAGACCGCCACACCGTGTTCGACACACTGATCTTCTGCCGCTTCTACCGGGATATGATCGGTTGGGACGACCTGCCCCGGATCATCCGGGGCCTGACCGGGTTGGAGCTCGACAAAGCCGGGCTGCAAGCACTTTCGGCGCGCATCGCAAACCTCATCCGAGCCTACAACCTTCGTGAGGGAATGGTTCCCGCCGACGATACCCTCCCCCCTCGCCTCCTGCGTGAGCCGCTCCAACCCACAGGCGAGACACTGACCCCTGCGGAACTCGAGAAGATGGTCGGCGAGTATTATGCTCGGCGTGGCTGGGAACGACCGTCCAGGTGAAGCTTCATCGCCCACCGACGGCTCTCAGCGCTGCGACACGGCGAGATGATCCTGGGTGAGAAGTTGTCAGGAAGCGACGACAGCATGGCGGGGCGCTGGAAGCGTGCCAACCGCGTGGCCTGCTGTACCTTCGTCGCGCAGGAAGGAGGTGGCCCCCATCGCTCGAGCCCGGGGAGCTACGAGGTGCCGTCCGGCACACGTTTGGGTCCGTGTCTCTCGGAGGAGGTGAAGCGATGACCGTGCAACTGGAAACGATTATCCCGCTCTCCATGGGGAAGTTGAAATTCGGGATCGGTGCCACCGAGGAGCTCGGCTACGAGCTGCGTCTCCTGGGTGCCAAAAAGGTATTGCTGGTCGCCGACAAGCACCTGTGGCAGTTCGGCCTGATCGATCGTGTGAAGCAGGTGATCGAGCGCGAGGGGATCCAGCTCCGCATCTACGACGAGGTACACATCGAGCCGACCGATGTCTCCTTCCGCGCCGCGATCCAGGCGGTGGGCGACGAGACCTACGATGCCTTCGTCTCCCTGGGGGGCGGAAGCACGATCGATACCGCCAAGGCGATGAACCTGTTCAACACCTATCCGGCCGATCTTTTCGACTATATCAACAAGCCGATCGGCCAGGGCAAACTGGTCCCCGGCCCTCTGAAGCCCCACTTTGCCCTCCCCACGACTGCGGGAACCGGCAGCGAGACCACGCCCGTGATCGTGCTGGACCTCCTGGAGCTGAAGGTCAAAACGGGCATCTCCCACGTGAACATTCGCCCCACGATGGCCATCGTGGACCCACTGAACACGGTGACCATGCCCCCGCAGGTCACCGCTTTCTCCGGGCTGGATGTGCTGACGCACGCAGCGGAGTCGTTCACCTGCAAACCGTACAACACCCGTCCCAAGCCTGAGGACCCCAGCCTGCGGCCGGCCTACGTAGGGGCGAACCCGATCTCCGACCTGTGGAGCGAGAAGGCGATCGAGTGGGTCGGGACGTACCTGCGCCGCGCCTGCTACAACGGCAACGACCTCGAAGCCCGGAGCTACATGGCGATGGCCGCGACCTTTGCCGGGATCGGATTTGGGAACGCGGGGGTCCACATCCCGCACGCCCTGGGCTATCCCATCGCCGGCATGATCCGCGAGTGGAGGCCTTCGGAATACCCTGTGGAAGAGGCGCTCGTGCCGCACGGCCTGTCCGTTGTCCTCACAGCTCCTGCGGCGTTCCGCTTCACTGTGCCCACAAACCCGGAGAAGCACGCCCGCGTCGCGCAGCTCCTCGGTGCGAACATCTCCGGGCTGTCGCCCATGGAAGCGGCCTTGAAGCTTCCGGAGGTGCTCATCCAGCTGATGCGCGATATTGGCTGTCCGAACGGCCTCTCCGCGCTCGGCTACACGGAGGACGACATCCCGGCGCTGGTGGAAGGAGGGTGGAAGCAGCAGCGCCTGCTGGTCGGTTGCCCGCGACCGGTCACGAAGGAGGATCTCGCCCAGATCTTTCGCGAGTCGATGGTGCTCTGGTAAGCCTAGTCTGACAAGGAGGAGAGGAGATGCGCCTCAAGTTCGTGGCGCTGTCGATCAGCATCGGGATCCTCGCCGCCCTCTGGACGTACGTATCCATCAAGCTCAGCCTCCCCACCTGGGCCGGTTTCATCGGCTGGGCTTTCTTCTTCGTCGCGGGCAGCAACGCGGCGGCGATCGTCAAGGCTGGGTTCCCCATGCTCCTGGGTGTACTCCTTGGGCATGTCGCCCTCTACGGCCTGAAGCTCGGCGGTGAGCTGGGCTTCGTGGCCATCTCCGTCCTCGTGGGGATCTGCGCCCTGGTGCTCGTCCTGCTGATGAACTGGAAGCCCCTCGAGCTCGCGAGTGCCGCATTCTGCGCATTCGCGGCCTTTTTTGCCTACACCTTCGGCACCTTCAAGACCGACAACTTCTTCTCCTTCCTGAACATCCTGTACACGCTCATCGGGCTCTTCGTCGGCATCCTGCTCGGTTACATCTCGGTCATGATCCCGGCATGGCTGACGCCCAAGAAGGCGTAAGGAGGTCCCAGCGCTGACGAGGGGGTAGCGACCCGATGGTGGTAGTTTCTGCGGTCCGGGGCAAACCGGACAGGTGTGAGAAGGAGGAGTGCCATGAAGCTCTACATGTTCCAGTGCGGGATCCTGAAGAGCCAGAAACACCTCTTCACCATGGGCCGCGGAGTCGGCGTGCCGTTCGATGTCCCGGTGCCCTTTTACCTCATCGAGCACGAGAAGGGCAAGGTGCTTTTCGACACGGGCAACGCCCTGGAGGTCGCCCGCGACAAGATCAAGCACTGGGGCGCGGCGGTCGTTGCGGCCTACGACCCCGTGATGCGCGAGGACGAGTACGTTGTGAACCAGCTCGCCAAGTTGGGGGTCAAGCCGGAGGACATCACGCACGTCATCTTCTCCCACCTGCACCTGGACCACGCGGGCGGCTGCGGGGCTTTCCCCAACGCGATCTACTTCGTGCAGCGGGCCGAGCTCCAGTATGCCTACGTGCCCGACTTTTACCAGCGGGGCGCCTACATCCGCGCCGACTTTGACAAGCCGTGGCTGAACTGGTACCTGCTCGAGGGCTTCCAGGAGGACGAGTACGACGTCTTCGGCGACGGCAAGATCAAGATCCTCTTCACCCCGGGCCACACTCCCGGCCACCAGTCGCTCCTGGTGAACCTCGAGAATAGCGGCCCGATGCTCCTCACCGGCGACTTGATCTATACCGAGGAGATCCTGAACGAGGACGTGCTGCCGGGCCTGGTGTACAGCCCGCCGGATGTGGTCAAGTCGGTCAAGCGGATCCGGAACCTCCGCCGGGTGTACGGGGTGAAAGTGATCACCAGCCACGACCCGGACTCCTGGCCGAAGCTGAAGCACGCGCCGGAGTATTACGACTAGCGCCCTGCGGGACCCGATCCGGCTTGCGGCCGGCACGGAGCTGGAAAAAGGGACGGCCCGGAGCCCCCGGGCGACCGGGGCCGGGCCGTCTCCCTCATTTCGGTCGGAGGAGCAATGCAAACGCACGACGTGCTGGTGGTCGGTGCCGGCCTCGCCGGCCTGCGCGCGGCGCTGGAAGCGCTTCGTGCCGGCCTGGACGTGGCCGTCGTCTCGAAGCTGTATCCAACGCGCTCGCACAGCGGCGCAGCACAGGGGGGCATCAACGCCGCCTTGGGTGCAGATGACAGCATCGAGCGCCATTTCCAGGATACGGTCAAAGGGAGCGACTACCTGGGCGACCAGGAGGCGATCGAGATCCTCTGTCAGGAGGGTCCGGCGACGATCGCGGAACTCGAGCAGATGGGCGTGCTGTTCTCCCGTACCCCCGAGGGGCGCATCGCCCAACGGTCACTTGGGGGAGCCGGGTTCCCACGCACCTGCTTCGCCGCGGATTACACGGGGCACCTGGCCCTTCACGCGCTTTACCAGCAGCTGCTGCGCCTCGGGGTTCGTGTCTACCCCGAGCACCACCTCCTGGAACTCGCTGTGGACGACCGCGGTTGCCACGGCATCGTGGCCTGGGATCTCGCGAGTGGGCGGCTCAAGGGCTTCCGCGCGCGGGCAGTGGTCCTTGCGACCGGAGGGTACGGGCGCGTCTACGCGAAAACGACCAACGCGCACGCCTGCACGGGCGACGGGGTGGCGATCGCCTACCGGGCCGGGGCGCCTCTCGCGGATATGGAATTCGTCCAGTTCCACCCGACGAGCCTGTGCGGGAAGAACATCCTCATCTCGGAAGCGGCTCGCGGCGAAGGCGGTTACCTGCGCAACCGCTACGGCGAACGCTTTATGGCGCGCTATGCCCCGCAGGCCATGGAGCTGGCTCCGCGGGACGTTGTCTCCCGCGCGATCGCACGCGAGATCCTCGAAGGCCGCGGGCTCGATGGCGGGGGTGTAGCGCTGGACCTGACCCATCTGGGAGAACAACAGATCGAAGCGCGGTTGCCGCAGGTACGACAGCTCGCCATGACCTATGCCGGCGTCGACATCGTGCACGAGCTCCTGCCCGTTGAGCCGGCGGCTCACTACAGCATGGGCGGCATCCGCTGCGACGTCTGGGGCGAAACGGGGATCCCCGGTTTGCTCGCCGCCGGGGAGTGCGCCAACGTAAGCGTCCACGGGGCGAACCGGCTGGGGGGCAATTCGCTCCTCGATGCCCTGGTGTTCGGAAAGCGGGCCGGTGCACGCGCAGCCGAGATCGCACGCACCAGACCTTTGGGCGACGCACCGTGCCTCGCCGGGGCAATCCAGCGGTGGGACACGGAAGTGCGGAGCCTCTGTTCCGGTGCCCAGGGCGAGCCGGTCGCCGCAGTACGCCGGGAGCTCACGACGCTGATGACCGAGCAAGTGGGCATCTTCCGGGAGGCTGAGGGCTTGGAGCGTGCCCGGGAGGCGATCGAGACGCTCGCGGGGCGATACCGGAGCATCCGCCTCGAGTCCGGCCCGCAGGCGTACAACTACGGGTTGATCGACTACTTGGAGTGCGGCTACTTGCTCGAGATCGCGCGGGTGATCGCAGCGGGGGCCCTCTACCGCAAAGAAAGCCGCGGGGCACACTGTCGGCTGGACTTCCCGGAGCGCGATGACGAGCGTTGGCTGGTGCATACGATCGCCCGTTGGTCGCCCGAGGGACCAGTGCTCAGCACGGTGCCGGTGTCGATCACCCGGTTCCCTCCGGCGGGGAGGAAGTACTGATGGCATCGGTCTCCATCGTCGTGCAACGTTTCGACCCGACGCGCGACCGCGAGCCGTACTGGCAGCGCTACGAAGTCGTTGTGGGTCCGAACCACACCTTGCTGGACGTGTTGCTCGAGGTGCGGGACCTTCAGGATGGAACGCTGGCCTTCCGCCGCTCCTGTCGCAGCGGCATCTGCGGGTCTTGCGCCGTGGCCGTGAACGGCCGGCCCCAGCTCGCCTGTATGACCCGTGTGCTGGAGGCGCTCGGTCCTTCCGGAAGCGTCACCATCGCGCCGCTTCCGGGGTTTCCTGTCCTCCGGGACCTCGTCGTGGACATCGACCCCTTCTTCGAGTCGCTGCGTGCCCTGCTTCCGTGGCTCTTGCGCCGTCCGGACTATCCCGGGACGATGGAGCCGCCCACGGTCGATGCCGCGATGGAAGGGGCGCTCTGCATCCTGTGCGGTGCCTGCCAGGCAGGCGCGGGCGGGGTCGGGGCGGCGAATCCCGCAGCCCTGGCCCAAGGCGTACGCTTTGCCCTCGACCCGCGAGACTTACTGGGGCCCGTGCGCCTGTGGATGCTTTCCGAGGCTGGTCTCCTTTCCCCCGAAGCGGCCGAACGGTGGGAGAGGAGCTGTCCGAAGCAGATTCCGCTTGCGGCCCTTGCTGCCCGGGGGCGCGAGATGCTGGCGCGCCAGCCCCTTGCGCCAGCGGCGTGCTGGGAGCGCAGCGCGTGACGTTTCGAAGCACGGGGGCGTTTCCATGCGGCTGTACGAATGGGAAGCAAAAGTACTGCTGAAAGAGCAGGGGATTCCGGTACCGGAAGGTGCCCGTGTGTCGAACCCCGATGAGGCAGCCGAAGCGGCGGAACGGCTGGGCTTGCCTGTAGCCATAAAGGCCCAGGTACCGCGCGGGGGCCGCATGAAGGCCGGAGGTGTGCGCTTTGCCCGGAGCGCAGCCGAAGCGCAGGAAGCGGCTGCCGCAATGCTCGGACGCGAGTTGCTGGGGTTCCGCGTGGATGAGGTGCTCGTCGAACGGTGTGCCCCAGAAGGGCCCGAGTGGTTCCTGGCCGTGACCTACGATGGCCACCTGCGCGCTCCGGTGATCCTGGCGAGCCTGGAGGGCGGTGTGGATGTCGAGCAAGCGGCTGTGGCGACCCCTGCAGGCCTTGTCCGTGTGCCGGTCGATATGGCCTGGCCGTTCGGCGCCTACAAAGGGCGCGAGGTCGCAGCGGCCCTCGGCCTGCGTGGATCGGATTTGAACGCCTTCGGCGATCTGACGCGGCGCCTCTACGAGCTCTTCCTACGCTTCGATGCGACGGTCGCCGAGGTCAACCCCTTGCGTCGCCTGCCAGACGGGAAGCTGCTGGCGCTCGACGCGCACATCGAGCTGGAGGATGAAGCACTCGGACGACATCCGGAGCTGGAGCAGCGCTACGGGATCGCTCCCAGGCCGACGACCGCGCGACCACCGACGCCGTTCGAGCAGGCCGCGGCCGAGATCGACGCGATGGACCACCGTGGCGTGGCTGGCCGGGTGGTGGAATTCGACGGCGACCTGGGGCTGCTCATCGGCGGAGGCGGAGCCAGCTTGACCGCGTTCGATGCCATCCTGGCGCACGGAGGCCGGCCGGCGAACTACTGCGAGATCGGCGGCAACCCGAGCGTGCGCAAGATCCGCGCGCTTACCCGGCACATCCTTTCCAAGCCTGGGGTACGGCGCCTGGCCGTCATCATGAATGTGGTCAGCAACACGCGCGTGGACCTCGTGGCCCGTGGCGTCATCGCCGGCATCCTGGACCTCGGGCTCGACCCTCGCGAGGTCATCGCCGTTTTCCGCATTCCGGGCGCCTGGGAGGATGAAGGCACCAAGATCCTGCGCCGCTACGGCATCCCCTTCTGCGACCGTTCGGTTTCGATCGACGAGGCTGCCCGGCTGGCGGTCGAAAGGAGTCGCTAGCGATGGCTGTGCTAGCAGATCGAACCACGCGCATCGTGGTGCAGGGGATCACGGGACGCGAAGCGGTGACCTTCACCCGGCACATGCTCGATTACGGATCGCAGGTCGTTGCCGGCGTTACCCCTGGGAAAGGCGGCACGGCGGTCTATGGCGTCCCGGTGTACGACAGCCTCCGCCAGGCACTCGAAGCGCACCCGGCAGAGGCCTCGGTCATCAGCGTGCCAGCGGGTGCAGTCCGCGAGGCCGCGCTGGAGGCGCTGGAACATGGTCTGAAGCTGCTCGTGATCGTCACCGAGCGCGTTCCCCGGCGGGACATCGCCGAGGTCATCGCCTGGGCGCGACATCGGAGCGCGCGCATTGTCGGCCCGAACAGCCTCGGTATCCTGCTTCCAGGAAAGGTGAAGATCGGCATGGTGGGGGGACCTGCCGAGGATGTGCGCCGTGCCTACACCCCGGGCCCGGTCGCTGTCCTTTCGCGGAGCGGCGGGATGACGACGGAACTCGCAAGCCTCCTGACCCAGGCAAGGCTGGGACAGAGCATCTGCGTGAGCATCGGCGGGGACCCGCTTGTAGGGACGACCTTCGTCGACCTGATGCCCCTTCTGGAGGATGACCCCGAGACGCAGGCGGTCGTGATCTTCGGGGAACCCGGCGGCGTGCAGGAGGAAGCACTGGCCGAGTACGTGGCGAAGCATAAACCCCGCCTTCCGGTGATTGCCTTCCTTGCCGGCCGGTTCGTGGACCGGATGCCCGGGCAGCGCTTCGGGCATGCCGCGGTGCTCGTCGAAGGGGACCGCGGCCGGGTGGAAGGCAAGGAGCGCGCACTCCGTGAAGCAGGGGTGCGTGTGGCCCAGCACCTGTCCGAAGTGCCTGTGCTCGTGCGCGAGGCGCTGGGCCGGCAGACAACGGAGGTCTGAAGTGGGTATGTTCATCCGCCTGGAGGTCGACGGAACGCGCTGCTCCGACCCTGTGTCCTGTGCCGTCTGTGTTCGCGTTTGTCCTGTGGACGTCTTCCGTCTGGACGGCACGTGCCTGGTGACAGATCCGGAGAACGAGGACGAGTGCACGCTCTGTAACTTGTGCCTGGAACAGTGCCCGCAGGGCGCGCTGCGTTTGCGCAAGCTGTACGAGGAGTGAGCGATGCGCCTCCTGAGAACACTGCTGTATGTCCCCGGGAACCGCCCCAACATGCTGGCCAAAGCGCCGACCCTGGGAGCCGATGCGCTCATCCTGGACCTGGAAGACTCGGTACCGGTGCCGGAGAAAGAAACTGCTCGCGCGCTGGTCGCGGAGATGCTGCCCCAGATCGTTGGGGAAGGGCGCACGGTCTTTGTACGGGTGAACCCGCCGAGCAGCCCGTTCTGCCCGGAGGATATCGCGGCCGTCGTCCAACCCGGACTGGCAGGCCTGTGCCTGCCGAAAGTGCAGGATGTCGATTCCCTGCGCGCCGTGATCGCGTGGCTGGCGGAGGCTGAGCGTGCGCAAGGACTTCTGCCGCTTTCGATCCTGGCTACGGTGGAGACCGCGCTCGGCATCCTGAACGCCTACGCCATCGCCGCAGCCGACCCGCGCGTCGTGGGGTTGATCTTCGGAGGGGAAGACCTTGCGCTCGATGCGCAGCTCGTGCGCACGGAGGAGGCTACCGAGCTGCTCGTGGCGCGACAGATGGTGGCGCTTGCGGCCCGTGCGGCCGGCATACAGCCCGTCGACATGGTCTATCCGCGGCTCGATGACGAAGCAGGCCTGGTGAAGAACACGCTGGCCGGCCGGCAGATGGGATATCGGGCTAAGCAGGTCATCCATCCGCGGCAAGTGCCGGTGGTGAACCGCCTGCTATCTCCAAGCGATGAGGAGGTCGCTGAGGCGCGCCGGATCCTTGCCGCCTTCGCGGAAGCGGAGCGAGAAGGCCGTGGCGCGATCGCACTGGACGGGAAGATGGTGGACCGGCCGATCGTGGAGCGCGCGCGCCGGCTGCTGGAACTGCTCGAGCAAGGGGGTGGCTCCTGGGCGCAATCCGCGGAATAAAGGAGAAGCCTTGCCGTGTCGCGTGTCGGTGCGCTGCTGGCCAACCGCACCACCTCCTCCGCTCCCTCCTTTAACCGCACGTCCGGCGTGCCTGCTCGAGGAGTCGCGCCAAGCCGGCCTCTGCGTATTCGTCCAGGGGCATAGGCTGGTGCGTTGCGAGGATCTCGTTTACGCGGGTACGGGCTTCCTCGACCAGACCGGGCCGCCCCGCGGCTACCCATTGTTCATACGTCCCGTGCGTCCCGAGCCGGCTCACGAAGCATTCGCCGGAGCGAAAAGCGTCCCGGGTCGCTCTTTCGGCCAGGAAGTTGCCCCCGGGTCCTACTCGCTCTACAACCTCCTCCAGGAACTGTTCACAGCGAATGCCTTGGCGGGCCTGGCGGCAAAGCCGGAAAAGCTCCACATCGATCAGGAGTTGTTCGAGGCTCAGGATCGTGGAGCCTCCGAGCAGCCCGGGACCGACCAGGATATCCGGCCACGCAAGGGATGCCAGCAGGGCGCTCAAGGCCCGCTCATAACCGGCCTGGATGCTCGGGATGTGATGGTCGGTGGCGAAACCGCTGGCCTCTACGGGCAAACCGTAGTATCGGCCCATTTCCACCACGGCGGCGCTCAGGAGGGCGTTCTCCACCGCGCCCCCGCTATACTGGCCTGTGCGCGGGTTCATGACCGCCAGGGCAGGGGCGTAGAGCACGGGCGTTCCGGGCTCGGCCGCCTGGATCAAGCAGAGCGTGCCGAGCACCTCACAGTTCCCCAGGACCACCGTGCCGATCAGGCTTCCGGGGGCGGTGGCTCCCAGCAGCGGCATGGGCATGATCCCCACCGGGATGTTCCAGCCGGCCAGGGCGAGGTAAGCATCGGTAAAGGGAGCTTCTAACGCAAGCGGCGAAAGAGGGCAGAGCAGGAACGACCATGGGTGCTTCCGGCGAATCGTCTCCCGGTCGCCGAAGACGATCTGCAGTGCCTCCAGGAGCCAGGGAGCATGCTGTGGGCCGGGCGTGACCTCCTGGATGTGCTTCGAAAAGTTGCGGAACAGGCGGGACCAGTACTCCACCAGCTCGGCAATACCTTCTCCGCGTCCGGCAGGCCGCACCATCGACCAGTACACGCCGACCTCGTCGATAGCATCGATCAGGCGTGTCGCGTCGAGCCAATCCTGTTCGGTGGCCATACGACGCTCGCCCTGGGCGTCGAGGACAAAGACCGCTTCGCCGTCGATCAGCAAGGTGCACTCGCCGCCGTTCATCGGCAGGTCCCACCCTGGGCGGCGCGCTCCAAGGGAAAAATGCTTCGGGGTGGCCTGCAACGAGGCTTCGATTAGATCCCGCGGAAAGCGCACGATATGGCGTGTTTCGTCCACTTCGGCTCCGGCCTGGCGCAAGAGTTGCCGGCCGAGGTCGGTGTCGACCCGCATACCCACCCGGCTGAGGAGCCGCAGCGAGCGCTCGTGCACCTCGGCCTTCTCCTCATCCGAAAGCACCTGTAGCACCGTTCTCATAGTTCCTCCGCAAGTTCCCCGTTCGCGCTCCGGCCGCAGCTGCGGCAACACGCCTGGCTGCTTCGAGCAATCGCGGCGGAGCACAGCGGCTGCGCAGGATCGCCGGCCTTCGTAGGCCGGCTTAGCCGGCAAGCGAACAGCTCCTGTGAGCGGGAGCGGCGTGTGCCACCGGTGTTCGGACTGTGCGCGTCGCTGCTACCCCGAAACTCCCGCCTTCCGGAAGCTCCGTGTCTATTCCAGCCGCCTAGTGGCCTCCGAACTCGCGATCCGCGGCTTGGAGGATGCGTGCCAACTCCGCACGCTGGGCTTCCGGCAGCGGCTCCGGCCGATGATTTTCCAGGATCCAGCGCACCCGTTCGCGAGCTACCTCGAGGGGATCGCGGTACCCGCCTTCGGGATCGATTTCGTGCGTGATCGCCCGCACCATCGCCTGGCGGATGTGCTGGCGGGTATGCCTTTGCGCAAGAAAGTGCCCGCCGGGGCCGACGGCGCGGATCGTGTCCAGGGCCAGCGTTTCTTCGCTCACCTCTACAGGCTCCAGGAGGTAGCGAGCGCGGTGGTACAGGTCGTCATCCAGGAGAATGGCTTCCGGGTAGAGCAGGGTATACGTCTCGTTCAAACCCATCCCGGTGGCCATCTCCGCTCCGGTCAGCGCAACCATCAGCGGGTCCAGGGCAACTTCCGCCGCGGCCTGCCAGGTGCCGGGCGCACTGGAGTCGGTGCCGAAGGCTCCCGCCAGGGTGGGCATGCCCCAGTGATGCGCCATCTCGATGGGGGCGTACCGTCCGCAGCTGTCGAGCGGGTAGCCCACGTACGCGCCGGTGCGCGGGTCCGCCCAGGCCTGAAGCAACGAGTGGAAAACCGGCGCACCGGGATAGGCGAGCTGGACGAGCACGGTCGCGCTGATGATCTCCGCGTCGGCCATAGCGAGCGCGCCGGCCAGGGTGGCAGGAGCCGTGGTGCCCAGCGTGGGCATCGCCATAAAGCCGACAGGGATACCGGCCTCGGCGAGCACCAGCGCGCCCTCGATACCGTCCTTGTCCTGCAGCAACGGGGCGATGGTACAGATGAGCACGGAAAACGGAGGACGGCGTCGAAGTTCCTCGCGGCTGCCGGCCAGCACGAGCCCCATTTCCACGGCATACCGGGCCAACTCCCGCCCCATGATCGTCTCGCTCTGCACGTGCTTGACGGTGTGATTCCACGAGGCATCGAGTTCGTGCAGCGGTGCGGTGCGACCGTAATCCTGGGCGCTCACCATAGGCCAGTAGAAGGCGACCGAGGACAGGTAGTCGCAGATGTGCGCCATCCGGCCCACATCTTCCTTCCGCGAAGGCCGGCGCTGGCGAGTTTCCCAATCGATCGTCTCCACCCCGCACCCGTCCGTGGTGAAGTAGCAGACTCCCGGCTGCAGGGTAAGGTCGCATTCCGGAGCACGCGCCCCGAGCTGGAAGTAGCGCGGCACGGTGGCCATCGCTCGGCGCACAACGTCCGCCGGGAACCGGACCACTTGGGTATCACGATCCACACGACAGCCGTGGTCTGCCAGGATGTCCAGAGCCTGTGGGGACGGAAAGCGCACCCCGATTTCCTCCAGGATGGTCAGCGTAGCCTCCTGGAGCCGGTCCAGCTGGTCCGGTTGCATCAGCTGGAGCCGGACAGGGGAACGGATCGGTTCGATCGCCGGACGTGGAATGGACATCATCTCCTCCTTACCGGCTACACCACTCCGACTTTGGCGAGGACCTTGTACGGGTCGAAGGCATCGCGCAGACCGTCGCCGATATAGTTGACAGAAATGATCGTCAAGAAGATCATCACTCCGGGAAAGACCGCGAGCCAGGGGTGTCTTGCCAGGTGCGTCTGGGCATCGCTCAGGAGGTTCCCCCAGCTGGGTGTGGGGGGCTGAATGCCGAAGCCCAGAAAGCTCAAACCGGCCTCTTCCATGATGGCGTATCCGAGCTCCAAAGTGGCTTCGACGATGATGGGCCCGACGGCGTTAGGCAGCATATGGCGTGTAACAATGCGCCATCGTGGCACCCCAATACAGTGGGCAGCCATGATGAACTCCTGCTCCCGTATGGTCAAGAATGCGGCGCGCACCAACCGCGCGACCGTCATCCACGAGAGCAGGCCGATCACGACGGCGATCGTCACTACGTTGTTGCGCCGAAAGAAATCGCCGCCGACTTCCCGGAGGACAGCACCGGCAAGGATCAGCACCAGCAGCGAGGGCAGCGACAGGGCCGCATCGGTGATGCGCATGAGAAGGTTGTCCACCCACCCCCCGAAAAAGCCGGCCAGCGAGCCGACGGTCACGCCGATCGCCAGGACGATGACCACGACCAGCAGCCCGACCGTGAGCGAGATTCGCCCGCCGTACAGGACGCGCGTGAACAAGTCCCGACCCAGGGCATCGGTGCCCATCGGGTGCTTCCAGGAGGGAGGCTGTAGCTTGGCGCCCAGGTTGCCCTGAATCGGGTCGTAAGGCGATAGGAATGCCAGCACCACTCCCAGAATCAGCAGGCCCAGCAGCAGGGAACCACTCACGGCGCCGGGATGGCGGCGGAACCGTTCCCACACCATTTGGCCCGGGCTGCGGGCGATGGTGCTTGTGGAAGGCCAGAGTTCAGGACGACCAGCCTCAGGAGCGGCTTCTGCACCGCTCAGGGATTGCTCAATCATAGCGGATCCTTGGGTCCAACAGGGCATAGATCAGGTCGGCCAGCAGGTTGCTGAAAACCATCACGGTTGCCGTGATCATCAGCAGGGCCATCAGCAACGGGTAGTCGCGCTGACACGCGGCCTGGTAGTAGAGCCGGCCCATGCCCGGCCAGGAAAAGATCGTCTCCACAAAGACGGCTCCGGCAAACAGGTAGGGCAGGTCGAGGCACAGGATGGTCACCAGCGGTGCCAGCGCGTTCGGCAAGGCGTGACGCATGATCACGACCCATTCGGAGAGCCCCTTGGCTCGCGCGGTGCGGATGTAATCCTGATGGATAACATCCAGCATGCTGGAGCGCAGGAAGCGAGAATACCAGGCTACCCAGCCCACTGCCCCGGCGAGCACCGGCAGGACCAGGTGCCGGAGCCGATCCCCTACGGAAAAGGGTGCCCCTATCGTGTACATGCCCCCGGCTGGCAGGAGCGACAAGGTGCTGTAAAAGACGAGAATGAGGATCAGCCCGAGCCAGAACTCGGGGATCGCCTGTCCCGCGAAGGAGAAGGTCGTAAGGGTGATATCGAAGAAGGAGTACTGTTTGATGGCCGAGAGGATACCGATGGGGATCGCGGCGAGCAGGGCGACCGCGATGGTGATGCCCATCAGGTAGAGGGTGTTCGGTACCCGGGCGCCGATCTCCTTCAACACGGGCTGGCGGGTCGTGAAAGAGTAACCAAAGTCGCCACGAAGGATGCCCCGCCGCGTGCCACGGGTTTCGGCAATCCCATCCCCATCGAGGTCGACCGGCGGCATCCAGTCGTTTCCGACCAGCCAGATCACGTACTGCACCACGAGCGGCTTGTCGAGGCCCAACTGGCGCTTCAGCGCCGCTGCCTTTTCAGGACGGATGTGTTTGGAGCGCCCGTAGCCGGCCAGCGGTCCCCCAGGGACGATATTGACCAGAGCAAAGAAGAAAATGCTTAACAGAAAGAGCAGCGGGATAGCCTGCAAGACACGCCGTATCAGATAGGTTCCCACAGTCTATCCGCTCCCAGGCGCCGACGAACCCAGGGAATGCGGAGCGCCAAACGAGCTCCTTCCGGCCGTCAGCCACCTACGGCACGACCTTCCAATCCGCCACGTTCCAGGTCACGATATCGTTGACAGTCGACTGGACGCCGGAGAGCCGTGCAGAGTGAGCATCGGCGTTGATGGTCGTGAAGAGCAGGATGCACGGGAGCTCTTCTTCCAGGAGCTGGGCGATCTGGCAGAACACCTCCTTGCGCCGAGTCTCGTCCAGCGTGTACGTTTCCTCCAGCAACGCGTCGAATTCGGGGTTGATCCACCGGACGACGTTCCAGCCCGCGTCCGGTTCGGCCGCGGAAGAATGATACTGCTCCCAGAGAAAATCGGTGGGGTCGATGCCGGCATACCCGTCGTCCCACAGGTTCAGGTCAAAGTCGCCATGCTGCTCGATCCCTCCGCTCGCGTAATCGGCCCAGAGCACATTCCCCTGCATAACGGTGAGCTGGAGATCGATCCCCACCGCACGCAGCTGCTCCGCGATCAGCTGGTGGGTTAGTTCGAGCGGTTCTCCGTACTCGGCGTAGGTCATAAACTCCATTTTCATCGCGTAGCCTTCGGGGGCGTTGAGACACCCGTGGCATTCGCGAATGCCGTCGCCATCGGTGTCCTTCCAACCCGCTTCTTCCAGGAGGGCCGCGGCACCGGCCGGGTCATAGGCCGGGCGGGGGACGGGACACACATACGGTTCGCGGAAAAACTCGGTCCACACGGGCTTGGCGTAGCCGTAGAAGATGTTCTTGGAGATGGTGTCCACATCGATGGCCATCCGGATCGCACGGCGCACCCGTACGTCCGACAGGATAGGGTGTGGTGTGCTCTTCGGGTCGATGGTCCCACGGGCCGCCAGGTTGGGGAAGAGCCGCATGACCCACCGGCCGGAGGGCGCTATGCTTACCTTCGCATTGGGCTCATTCTTGAGCTCTTCGACGATGGCCTCACTGACCCACATCATGAGGTCGGCATCGCCCTCGACCAGCATAGTCTTCTGCACCGCGTCATCGGGCACGATCTTGACCAGGATCTCGTCGATGTAGGGCTTGCCCTTCTGGTAGTAGTTGGGGTTGCGTACAAACGTGAGGTGGTCGCCGGTGATCCATTCCTGGAGGATGTAGGGGCCATCGCTCAGGGGTTGGCGTCCGCAGTCCCAGGCGACAAACCCCTGCTCGGGATCGCAGTAGTGAGCCGGCCAGATCACCATCTGTTCCCCACCGAACTGCGTGAGGTAGCTGGGGTAAATCGTATTGTAGTGGATGATCAGCGTGTGGGAATCGACCTTCTCGATGCTGTCGATGTAGTCGATCCCGGGGACCCACAGGCCGGTCTCGGGGTCGATGATCGCTTCGTACGTAAAGATCACATCGTCGGCGGTCACTGGGGTGCCGTCGGCCCAGAGGACGTCTTCCCGGAGCTTCCAGGTGACGTCCATCGTGCCGTCCTCGTGAACCACCACGCCCCCGTTGGCTTCCGTCGGGAGCTCCGCGGCTAGCTCAGGAAAAACGTTCCCGTAGGGATCGATGTCCGCAAGTCCGAGCAGAACCAGTTCCATGACCAGGGCATCATAGCCGTTGTCGAAAATCGAGGCGTTGAAGTTGGGTGGGTCTTCCGGGATGACGATGGTAATGCGCGTCTTTTCCGCAGCTGGGGTTGCCGTAGGCGCTGAAGGGGGTATCCCGGCGGTTGGCGTTTGGGTCGGTGCCGGCCGCGGGCCACAGCCGGCCACGAGAATGGGTAGCACGACTAGAGGCACGATCCAGCATAGCGATCGGATAGCACGCATAGGACTCCTCCTCCCGGACGAGCCGGTCTCTCCGGCGAACGCCTGTGCCGTACCTCTGCCTAGTCGGCTGATGCTTTGCCTCTTCCTCCTTCCTGGTCGCTCTTTTCTTCGAACAGGTTCCATCTATCCTCTGGGTGCGAGCTCCCGTGCCGCGGCGTCGAGGATCGCCCGCAGTTCCGCTTGGGCAGCCTCGGGCAGCGGTTCGGGCTCGTGTTCCGCGAGGATCTGGGCCAGCCGTGCCTGGGCACGCAGGCCGATATCGGGTATCGGCTCACCGTCCGGCCTCGGTGCAGGGTGCCCAAGCGGTGGGAGCCAGAACTGGCGAATATGCCGACGGGTGTGCCCCTGAGCCAGGAAATTTCCGCGCGGCCCGACCGTGGAGATGACCTCCACAGCAAGGCCCTCGGCATCGGTGTCGATGCCCTCCAGCAGCCGGCGGTGAGTGTGGTAGATCTCGTCGTCGAAAAGGATCTGCTCCGGGACGAGCAAGGTCGACGCCCGGAGCAGACCGCCCCCCGTGACCATCTCGGCGCCCGCCAGCGAAACGAGGAGCGCCGTGTAAACGCTGGATTGCCCCAGATGCCAGGTACCCGGCTCCACGTCCTCCACACCGAAGGCTCCCCCCAGCGATGGCACGCCCCAGTCGTGCGCGAGTTGCACCGCCGCAGCATTGGCGAGGTACTTTTCTGGCAGGCTGACAAGGTATTCTCCGGTACGCGGGTCCATGACGGAGGCCAGAAGAGAATGAAAGACTGGGGCGCCTGGAGCCAGGAGTTGCAGCAGCACCATGGCGCTGACGACCTCGGCATTGCCCGTCACAAGGGCACCCCCCACCGTGGCGGGCGCCGTCGCCCCGATGTTGGGCATCGCCATGAAGCCTACGGGGATACCGGCCTCGGCCATCACCATGGCCCCCTCGATGCCCGCGCGGTCCTGACCCAAAGGGGCGATCGTACACACGAGGAGCGAGAGGGGCGGCCGGGAGCGCAGCGTGGCATCGTCGCCGGCGATCACGCGGGCCATCTCCACCGCGTAGCGCGCCAGTTCGGCACCCATAATGGTTTCGCTCTGCACGTGCTTGACCGTGTTGAGAAAGCTGGCCTCGACTTCGTGCAAAGGGGCCAGGTACCCGTAATCTTGGGCGCTGACCATAGGCCAGTAAAAAGCGATCGAGGGGAGCGCATCGGCGACGCGCGCCATGAGGGCGACGTCCGCTTTGCAAGAACGGCGCCGGCGACCCGTTTCCCAGTCCACGGTCTCCGTGCCGCACCCATCCGTCGCGAAGTAACTGCAGGAACCGTCCAGGACTAGTTCTGTCCCTTCGGCACGTCCTCCCAGGACAAAGCTGCGTGGCGCGTGTCGCATCGCGCGGAGCACCAGGTCCGCTGGCAGACGGACGACCTGCCTTTCCCAATCGACCCGGGCGCCGGACTGGGCAAAGATCTCCAGGGCCCACTTCGAGGGGAAGTGGACCCCGACCTCCTCCAGTACCTGCAACGTCGCGCTGCGGATCGCCGCAACCTGTTCGTGGGTCAGCACCTCCAGATGGAACCGGGGTCGTATCGGTTCGATCCGGCACATAGGCCCTCCTTTTCAGGAGAGGTGGAATTCGGGTCCCAGGTACCGCCGGCCGATCCGTTCCAGTTCCGCTTCGACCGCAGGTGGCAGGGGCGGGGGCCGGTGCTCGGCGAGAATTTCTTTTGCCCGCCGGCGGCAGGCCTGGGCCACGGTTTCTCCACGCTGTTGCCAACGCTCGTAGGAGTCGCGGCTGAGCAGGGTGGGCAACCAGTGCTCACGAAAGGTGCGACGGGTATGAGGGACTCGCAGGAAATTACCCCGCGGAGTATTCGCCTGGATGAGTGCGACCTCTTCTTCGAGATCGTGTATCGCGATGCCCTGTACCAACCGGCGCAGGCCGGCCGCCAGTTCGTTATCGAGTACCATCTGGGTGTAGGAGATGGCCGAGCCGGCGTCGGTGGCCCCGACACCGTAGATGATGTCGGCGCCGGCCAGCAGCAAAGGGATGGCGGTGATCGCCTTCTCGAACCCGGCCTGGGCATCCAGTTCTTTGGCGTCGCTGGAAAAGCCCCCGCACATCGAGCGCATCCCGTAAAAACGAGCCATTGTTGCGGCCCCGGCGTTCACCATCCCGCGCTCGGGGGCACCCAGGGCCAGGAGCCCGGTGCGCATGTCGAGCACCGATGATACGCTTCCGTACAGCAGCGGCAGCCCGGGGAAAAGGATCTCGAGCGCCACGGTCCAGGCGAGGACATCGCAGTTGATCACGACCAGCGTACCCAGAAGGGTGGCCGGGGCGGATGCCCCGCCCATCGCCATGCTGAGCAGCGTGATCGGTAAGCCGTGTTCCGCCCAGCGCAGCAAACATCGCACATTTTCCGGGGTGAAATAGCCCGGGCTGACCGGGCAGTACACGGTGGCAAAATTGGGTCTCGCGCGCAATGCCTCCTCGCCGCCGGCAACCGCGGCCAGCATCTCCACCGCCGCATCGACCCGGTCTGCCGCCAATGTGCGATGCACGATCGGCTTGGTGGTCCCCCGTAACAGTTCGGCGATTTCCACTAGATCGGAGCATTCCCCTTGGTCGGTAGCGGTCACCGTAGGCCGCACGATGTCCACTTGCGAGAGGGCATCCTGCAAAGCGACCAGCTGCCGCACGTCCTGACGCGTGGACGGCCGACGCTCACCGGTCTCCAGGTCGAAAACTTGTACCGGCGTACCGGCGCCCATAAAGCACGGTCTCTGGAAAAGGGAAGGGCACTCGTCGCCGCCGCGGCCGTAAAGCGTGACCTTTCGGGGCACATGGGCCAGGCCGGCCTCGATCAGCTCCGGTGTGAGACGCACCATCTGGCTTTCGCGGTCGACCGGAAAGCCGGCCTGTTCCAGGCGGGCGATGGCTGTCCCGTCGGGCACGCAGAAACCCACGCGCGTCAGAATCTGGACCGACTTCTCATGGACCAGTTCGACTGCTTCTTCCGACAGGCCGAAGGTGGGCATTGCCCGTCCTCACCGGTGCAAAAGGGGCTCCGGGGGTGGCTCTGCTTCTCCCCAGCGATAGGAGAGTTTGTACATCTTCAGAATCATGAACGTCTCGGTCCGCAGCACACCCGGGACCTGGCGCAGTCTCTCGTTCAGGAAAAAGACCAGGTGGGCCATATCCCGGCAGTACACTTCGGCGAAGAGATCGTACTCCCCGGAAGCCATCAGCAGGTAGGTCACTTCCGGGAAACGGCCGATCTCCCTGGCTACAGCATCGATCTGGTTGTGCTGAACGGTTAATCCGATCAACGCGGCGGCGTTGTACCCCAGAAACTGGGGTTCTACGATGGCCACGATCTGCATCTGCTTGCGCTCGATGAGCCGCTTGACGCGGTTGCGGACGGTGCCCTCGGAGACCCCGAGCATTTCAGCGATCTCGGTAAAGGGCTTGCGGCCGTCGTACTGCAGGATTCCGATGATTTGGCGGTCCAGGTCGTCAAGCTGGGAAGCATCCATTGGCTCGCTCGCAGGAGGTGAGTGAGAGCTCCGCATTTTCGAACCTTATTTTACGGTATCTTCGTAGAATTGTCAAGTGATTTTTTCGAATTTCGCAAACGCTTCGATTCAAGACGGGCTGTGCCAGACACGGGCCTTTCCGCAGCCACGGTCGCTGGCGGTACCTGGGCTCTTGATGAGCTCCTCTTCGCTCTTCCCCCTGCCCGTCCACACAGCTCTGGTCTGATTCCCCGGATTCCGGATGCCGTCGCTGGGCGAGACTTCGGTGGCGTGCCTGTGCGATCCTCGGGCGAGGTTCCCCTTGCAGCCTCAGGCTCGGTGGGGTTGCTCCCATAAAAACGTGGGTTCCCGGGCACAGAGTGCCCGGGAACCCTGGTTTCACCTGCGGGGCCGAGGGGATTCGAACCCCCGATCTCAGCCTTGACAGGGCTGCATGTTAGGCCTCTACACCACGGCCCCGACGCGCGGTATCATATCACAGGGAGCCTATCCTGTCAAACGTCCTTGCGGACGGCGGACCGAGGGGATGTCTGTCCTGAGAAAGCTGCCCCGGGTTGCGCCGTAGAACGTAGAAACTGAAGAAAGGGCGGCCGGGCGAGGTCCGTATTCCCGTCAGCGGCGCGCCAGGATCAGGGGGAGGTAGACCGATAGAGGTGTGCTTTTCCACACCTGAAGTACCAGGATACCCTCGCGGGCCTCCTGCAAACTTGCTTCCAGCCACAGCGGCAGGCCGGGAGGGAGCACCACTTGGAGCGCAGCCGGGTTCCCTGTGGCACAGGCGATTTCCTGCATGCCGCCCGGTCCTTCGACCCAAAGGGCCAAGGCAAGGTCCGTGGTGCTCGAACCGATAACATGCCACACGGAACCCACGGTTTCCACCGGGCGGTACCAGAGCGTGCGGATTCCAGCGCCCCCCGTGCAGCTGAGCACCGGATCGTCCGGGCTGCAGGAAGCGTACGCCGTGTCCTGAAGGAAATAGGTGGGGAAGGACGAGCCCACAAGCGGTAGCGCGAAAGGCCGCAGATCGTTCCACAAGCGCAGCGGCTCGGCCATACGCTTCACACGCAGGGACGCCGCGGTGCCCGCAAATGGAGTGGCCGTGAGATCCGGGAGGTCTCCCAACACGATCGCTTGCGTGCCCGAAAAACCGGGCGAGGTGTACAGAGTCGCGCTGTAGGGGCCGATCACCCGCACGGAAAAGGCGTTCGCGCGGCCGATGTTGTTGTCCTGGAGGTCCGGATCGTCCTCCTGGACGGTCGTACAGACACCGTCATAGCCCGCCTGCGCCCAGAGGGTAACCCCTCCCGTCCCCGGCTCACACGGCATCCACTCGATGCGCACCGAAGCTGCTTGTATGCCCACCGGGTTGTCCGTAAGGTCGGCATCCGTGCGGTCGAGTGTCTCCGAAGCACCTGCGAAGCCCGGCAACGCATAGAGCGTCACCCGGTAGGGACCGCGGATGTGCAGCGAGCCCAGGTGCCCGGCCAGGCCCACCGCGCCGAGATCCGGTTCGCTTTCCCGCAGCGTCAGGCACGCGCCCACGAAGCCCCGGGAGGCAAACAGCGTGACGCCTTCCCGCCAGGGCTGACATCCGCCGCCTTCGACCTGGAGGGAAGCTGGTGGAAAGACCGCGTTGTCGCTCAAATCCGGATCGCTCACCAGTATCCGCTCTGCGGTGCCGCCGAATCCGGCCTCGGTGTACAGGATCGCGTGGAACGGCCCCTCGAGCCAGATCGAGCGCGCAGTTGCCCCCAGGGTCGCGGAGAGGTCCGCGGTGGCGGTGACCAGGGTCCGGCATTCGCCCGCATAGCCGGGGAGCGCGAACAGAGTGACTCCCTCCGCTTGCGGGTTGCATCCAGGGGTGCCCACACGGAGGGAACGGATGTCGCGTCCCAGGGGGTGCTCCAGGAGGTCGTAGACGTCTTGCGTGAACGATTCGGATGGGCCAGAGTATCCCACATCGCCGTATAACGTAACGGTGTACGGCCCTGCGATGCGCAGAGAGCGTACGTTTCGGGCCAGGCCGTCATCTTCCAGGTTGGGATCGCTCCGGACGAAGCGCTGGCAGGTGCCGCCATATCCCGGGGCGCTGTACAGCACGATGCCAGGACTGATGACGCTGCACTCCTTGAGGGTCACGCGGACCGAAGCCGTGCGGGTGGAGACGGTGTTGTCGGAGAGGTCCACGTCCGCATCGAGGAACGTTTCCCCGGCCCCCTGGTAGTGCGGCGCTGTATAGAGGGTAGCCGTGTACGGACCCAGCAGGTACAGCGAGCGGATGCCCTGGCTCACGGGGGAGGTGCTGCTGATCGCGGGAGCAGAGGTGAGAAACGGCTCGAAATATCCGCAGAAGTGCGCTTCGCTGAAGAGGTATACCCCCTCGGTGCCGACTGGCGGCGTGCAGGCTCCGGGGGTGGGGCTGGGTATGGGGGTGGCTGTAGGCGTCGGTGTGGGGCAATAAGGCAAGTTGCCGGAAACGTACGTATGCCCTTCCTCCACATAATAGGTCGGCGGGTTGGTCTGATCGTAGACATCCTGGAAGCGCGGGCGGAGGCGCTGGCCATATGGGTAGGGCGCGTCCCGAACTTCAAAGTGCACGTGACGGCCGCACCCTTGCCCCGGGGTTGGTGGGATGCTCCCGCACCCCACCTCTGGGCGGTTGCTACCACAGGTGTAGCCGACATCCCCCTCGATGCCGATCGCAGTGCCGCGCGGGACAAAGGCGCCGATCTGCCGCAGCGGCTCCGGGATGCTCCCCGAGACCATGTGGAGGTAGGCGGAGAACTCGCCATCGCCGTGGTCGAGCACGAGATAGCTGTTGCACGCCCCGCATCCGGACTGGCAGCAACAGAGGTCGCCTACATCGTGCCAGGCGACGACCGTTCCATCCCGGGCCGCGCGCAACGTGCGGTCGCCCCAGCTGTACAGATCGACGCTCGGAAAGTGCCCCGGGTAGCAGTCGACGCAGGTGACAAGGACGGATGTGCCGGCCGAGTAGGGAAGGTAGTACAGGCCCTGGGTATCCCCGAGCGCGGGTCCGCCTTGGGCGCGCAGAGCGTCCAGGGCAGCCTGGGGCAGCAGCTGTGAGGGGCCACGTTCCAGCAGTCGGACGTAGCCGGGGTCGCCCGGAAGGGTCACTTCCCACGCGCTCCCATGGCGTTCGGCCAGCACAAGCGTGCCTTCGGTGCTGACCCCTGTGGAAGGCGCGACGCGCACCTCGCCCGCTGCCCAGCTGCTTTCGCCCCAGATGGCACCGAGTAGAAACGGTCCAGCCCCGGGGTGCACGGCTATCCAACCCTGAAGGGCCTGCTCCATCCTGGCGCGCACTTCCGCTTCTTCGTCCAGCCGGACCGTGGGCAGCGGAACTGCGGCGCACGCGGTTTCCTGTGAGGGGGAATGGAACCACCGGCTCCCTGCCCAACCCAGGGCGAGCACGATGAAGAGGGCCCCCAGGGCAATCCTGGCCGCTTTCAAGCAAAGCTCCTTACACTAAGGACCACCACGCACCACCTGCGCGATCCGCTGCAGCGCTTCCTCGATGTCGGACCGCTCGATCCCGTAGTGCGTCACGGCCCGGATCTTGGTCCGGCCGAGGTACGAAACAAGGACCCCTGCGGCACAAAGGGCCTGGCTCAGTGTCTCGGTCGTCCAGCGGGGATCGGTCGGGTAGAACATCACCATGTTCGTTTGCACGGTATCCAGGTCTACGGCGATTCCCGGGATGTTAGCCAGTCCCTCGGCCAGGCGCCGTGCGTTCTCGTGGTCCTCGGCCAGCCGGTCCACCATCTCTTGCAACGCGACGATCCCGGCCGCGGCGATCACCCCGACCTGCCGCATGCCGCCGCCCACCATCTTGCGCATCCGGTGGACCCGTTCGACGAACTCGGCTGTACCGCACACCAGCGATCCCACTGGCGCCGAAAGCCCTTTGGAAAGGCAGAACATCACCGAGTCCGCGTAGCGTGCCAGTTCCCGGGCCTCTATACCCAGTGCGATCGCGGCATTGAAGATGCGCGCGCCATCGAGGTGGACGGGCAAACGGTAGCGGTCGGCCAGTTCCCTTACGCGGCGCATATACTCCGGGCCAAGCACGGTGCCTCCACAGCGGTTGTGGGTGTTCTCCAGGCAGATCAGCCCGGTGGGGGGAAAATGGACGTTCGGTCCTCGAATCGCGGCTTCGATCTCCTCCAGAGGCAGCTCGCCAAAGCGGGTGTTCGGGACCGTGCGGTAGACCAACCCTCCGAACACGGCAGCCGCGCCCACCTCGTAGTGGAAGATGTGGCATTCGCTGCCCATGATGACCTCGTCTCCGCGCCGACAGTGGGCCAGCAGAGAAACGAGGTTCCCCATCGTCCCGCTCGCGACGAAAAGCGCCGCCTCTTTGCCCATCCGCTCGGCCGCCATCTCCTGCAGCCGCTTTACGGTAGGGTCTTCACCCCACACGTCGTCCCCCACCTCCGCCTCGTACATCGCGCGCCGCATCGCGGGGGTGGGCAGGGTCACGGTATCGCTGCGCAAATCGATCCGGCGGTCCATCGCTCCTCCTCTCGCACCTTCGTGTGACGAGTCCATTATACTCCAAGGCCGGCCGATGTCCAGGAACCGGTCCTGAGGGGGCGCGCCCCATTTCCGTAGGTGCTTCCAACGGGAGGGCATCCCCGTGCGGTCGCCTGTGTGTGGAATAGGCGTTCGAGACGGACAACAGGGGCGGCGTAGGGCAACTCTGCAGGAGTTGCCCTACCTCAGAATAGACTTTGTTTGCAAGCCGGTGCAAGATGATTGAGAAGCCCTGCCTTCACACCCGGAACGCGCCAGGTCGAGGCTGCCCGGTTCCTACAAGCGCGGCGCGCATCCGGGCTGAGGTTGAGAGGTAAAAGGGAACGTGCTGTCACGCCCTCGCGCTC
>JBDOIE010000132.1:0-1105 GCA_041082245.1 Chloroflexia bacterium | reverse complement strand
CTCGCCGGTCCCTTCGGTGGCGCTGCCGGCAGGAAACAGTCTCCATCGAGTCGCTCACGGCGTGCTCCCCTCGGCGTCCCGAGCGAGGTAACGCAGAAAGGCTTCTACCACCCGAGGGTCGAAGTGCCTGCCTGCTTGCTCGCGGATGTAGGCAAGAGCCTCTTCTTGCGACCAGGCCGGCCGGTAGGGCCGATCGCTCGTCAGAGCATCCCACACGTCCACTACCGCAAAGATACGTGCCGCAAGCGGGATCGCTTCGCCCTTGAGTCCCCTGGGGTAGCCCGTGCCGTCCCACTTCTCATGGTGCGCGTAAGGGATGTCCAGTGCCGGGCGCAGATAGGCGATCGGCGAAAGCATCTCAAAGGCGTAAGTGGTGTGGCGCCGCATAATCTCCCACTCCTCGTCGGTCAGCCGGCCTGGTTTGAGAAGGATGTGGTCCGGGATTCCCATCTTGCCGATATCGTGAAGGAGCGCGCCCCGGCGTAGGTGGACGATCTCCTCTTCGCTCATGCCCAGCTCCCGTGCCAGGCGCACGGTCATTTCTGTGACCCGCTGCGTGTGGCCCTCCGTCTCCTTATCCCGCAGGTCCAGGGCACGCGACCAACCCTCGATTGTCGCATCGTAGGCCAGCCGAAGCTCGATGTTGCTGCGCTCGAGGTCCGAGAAGAGCCGAGCATTGTCCACCGCGATCGCGGCCTGCTCTGCGAGCCCCTCCAGCAGTTCTTCCCATTCTTCATAAAGGGCAGGGGGAGTACGGTGAAATACCTCCAGTACCCCCAGCACGCGCCCCTTGGCTACCAGCGCCGCGGCATGGTATGCGACAAACTGTTCCTCCTGAAGCAAGCGCGCGCGAACAAAATCGTCCGTCTCCCCCGAGTCCTCACCGCGAACGATGCGCCGTTGCAGTGCGGCGCGGCCAGCGTAGCCTTCCCCGAGCCGGAGACGGCTGCTTTCGACCGCCCGGGTGCGAAAGCCGCGGCCAGCGGCGAACTCCAGCATCTGGGTATGCGGATTCAGCAGCAGGACATCCGCAGCGTCCACGCCCAGTTGTGAAATCGTTTCGTCGAGCAGTACGTGCAGGGTGACGCGCAGATCGAGGCTGGAG
>JBDOIE010000131.1:0-9581 GCA_041082245.1 Chloroflexia bacterium | reverse complement strand
CACCGAGGAAACGGGCATCGGAATGGCCTTCGAGGGAACGCGTGACCTGGCTGCTGTCCTGACCACCCGCGTGCAGGCAGGCAACCCGCCCGACATCGCCATCCTGCCGAACCCGGGCCAGATGTACGAACTGGCCGCGAAAGGCGCCCTGGTCGACCTGGGCACCTTCATGGATATGGACCAGCTGAAAAAGGACTATGCGCAGGCCTGGCTCGACCTGGGCAGCTACGAAGGCAAACTCTACGGCATCTTCTACAAGGTCGCCAACAAGAGCCTCGTCTGGTACAACCCCAAGGCGTTCGCGGAAAAGGGGTATCAAGTTCCCACCACTTGGGATGAGCTGATCGCCCTGTCGGATCGGATCGTCGCAGACGGCGGCGTTCCCTGGTGCATCGGCCTGGAGAGCGGCGCGGCCAGCGGCTGGCCGGCCACCGACTGGATCGAGGACATCATGCTCCGCACGGCCGGCCCCGAAGTGTACGACAAGTGGGTTGCCCACGAAATCCCATGGACCGACCCCGCCATCAAGAACGCCTGGGAGCTCTTCGGTCAGATTGCCCGCAACGAAGCCTACGTCTACGGCGGCACCACGGGCGTCCTCTCGACCAACTTCGGCGACTCCCCTGCGCCGATGTTCGATAGCCCGCCGGGCTGCTACATGCACCGCCAGGCTTCCTTCATCACCGGCTTCTTCCCCTCGGGCCTGGTCGCGGGCGAGGACTATGACTTCTTCCCCTTCCCGCCGATCGATCCCAAGTGGGGAACCCCCGTCCTGGGCGGCGCGGACCTGATCGTGATGTTCAACGACACCCCCGAAGCCCGCGCCCTGATGCAGTACCTCGCCTCGCCTCAGCCTCAGGAGATCTGGGCGGCCAAGGGCGGCTTTATCTCGCCCCATAAGGGTGTGGACCTGAGTGTCTACCCGGACGATCTGACCCGCAAGATGGCCCAGATGGTCGTCAGCGCGGAGGTGTTCCGCTTTGACGCCTCCGACCTGATGCCCGCCGCCGTGGGGGCCGGCTCCTTCTGGAAAGGCACCCTGGACTATGTGAGCGGCGTCGACCTGGACACCGTGCTGCAGACGATCGAGACCAGCGCGGTGGACGCCTACAAGAAATAGGCAGCTCGCGTGGGTGGTCGGCACCTCTTGGAAGGGGGTGCCGACCACCCAACAGGCCCGGAGGGAAGGCCAATGCGAACGGCACGGTTCCTGCCCTGGCTGTACCTTGCGCCGGCCCTGCTCATCCTGGCGTTCTTCCTTGTCTATCCGGTCTTGAGCACGCTCTACCTGAGCTTCTTCGACAAGAACTCGGAGCGCTTTGTCGGGCTGGCCAACTACATCTGGTCCTTTACCTCGAAGGACATGCAGATCGCCTTTCGCAACAACCTCCTCTGGGTCGTGTTCTTTGTCTCGATCACCGTCTCCCTCGGGTTGATCCTCGCGGTTATGGCGGACCGGGTGCGCTACGAAGTCGTGGTCAAATCGCTTATCTTTCTCCCCATGGCGATCTCGTTTGCCGGCGCAGGTGTGATCTGGAAGTTCGTGTACGCCTATGCCCCTGCTAACCGACCTCAGATCGGCCTCCTGAACGCGATCTGGACGGGCCTGTTCCACGCCAAGCCGATCGGGTGGCTCGTCAACCGTTCCACGAACAATCCTGCCCTGATCGCGGCGGGCGTGTGGATCTGGGTGGGCTTTTGCATGGTGATCCTTTCCGCCGCGTACAAAGGCATCCCCAAGGAGCTCCTGGAAGCCGCCCGCATCGACGGCGCCAATGAGTGGCAGATCTTCTGGGGGGTGATCCTCCCCCTGATGAAGCCGACCCTGGCTGTAGTCACGACCACCATGGTCATCAACGTGCTCAAGGTCTTTGACATCGTCTACGTGATGACGAACGGCAACTATGACACCGAGGTCATCGCGAACCGCATGTACAAGGAGATGTTCCATTTCCACGACTTTGGGCGGGCCAGCGCCATCGCCGTGATCCTGTTGCTGGCGATCGTGCCGATCATGGCGGCGAACATCCGCCGCTTTCAGGAACAGGAGGCGATCCGGTGAAACGCGTGGCATCGCGGTTCCTGGCGCGCCTGCCGCTCCACGCTGTGCTGCTCGGCCTGGGGCTGCTGTGGCTCACCCCGACCGTCGGGCTGCTCGTGAGTTCCTTCCGCCCGCCCGACGCCGTCCGGAGCAGCGGCTGGTGGACGGTCGTGGCCCATCTGGGTGACCGTGCCCAGTTCACCCTTGCGAACTACCGCGAGATCTTGACCGCCCAGGGGATGGGGCGCGCGTTCGTGAACAGCCTTATCATCACGATCCCCTCGACGATCATCCCGATCGCGATCGCGGCCTTTGCCGCCTACGCCTTTGCCTGGATGGAATTCCGCGGCCGGCAGGTGTTGTTCGTCGTGGTGGTGGGGTTGCTCGTCGTCCCGTTGCAGATGACGCTCATCCCGCTCCTGCGTGTTTACAACCACCTGCGCCTGGCGGGAAGCTTCGTCGGTATCTGGCTTGCCCATACCGGTTACGGGCTGCCGTTTGCGATCTACCTGCTGCGCAACTTTTTCGGCGCCCTGCCGCGTGACCTTTTCGAGGCGGCGTTTCTGGACGGTGCTTCCCACACGACCGCCTTTTTCCGCCTGGTGCTCCCGCTTTCGGTGCCCGCGCTGGCTTCTCTTGCGATCTTCCAGTTCCTCTGGGTCTGGAACGACCTTCTGGTCGCGCTGATCTACCTGGGCGGCACGGAACGGGTGGCGCCGCTTACCCTGAAACTCACCAGCCTGGTCAACTCGCTGGGCCAGGAATGGCATCTCTTGACGGCCGCTGCGTTCGTCTCGATGGCCCTGCCGCTGGTCGTCTTTTTCGCGCTGCAGCGCTACTTCGTGCGCGGCATCCTCGCAGGAGCCGTAAAGGGGTAACGTCCGTTCGACCGCACATCTAAGGAGGTCCCATTGCTGATCCGGGTAGAAACGTCTCCTCGCTCGCTCGAAGCGTTCCGCTCCATCGTTGGGGACGCAGTCCTGCAGGAGATCCGTTCTCTGGCGGAGCCCTTGCGGGGGGCCCGGGTGGTCCACATCAACGCCACCGCGTACGGAGGCGGCGTTGCGGAGATCCTCCGTACCCTCGTCCCTTTGATGCAGGACGTGGGGCTGGAAGCGGAATGGCAGGTCATCCAGGGCGCGGACGAGTTCTTCCAGGTCACGAAAGCCTGCCACAACGGGCTCCAGGGAATGGACATCCCCCTGACCGAGGAGATGAGGGCGATCTGGCAAAAGTACAACGAGGAGAACGCGCGTGCCTTCGAGGGTGAGTACGACTTTGTCATTGTCCACGATCCCCAGCCGGCTGGTCTGCTGGCTTTCCACGGCCGCACGGGAGGCCACCGCTGGATCTGGCGCTGCCACATCGATACCTCGAGCCCAAACCCGGCCTACTGGACCTTCTTCCGGCCCTACCTGGAGCAGTACGACGCCGCCATCTTCACCATGCCCTCTTTCGTCGGGCCCGACATCGCCTTCTCCCATGTCGCGATCATCCCGCCCTCCATCGATCCCCTCTCGCCCAAGAACCGGCCGATGCCCCTGGACCAGGCACGTGCGACGATCGCCCGCTTCGGCGTGGACCCGGATCGGCCCCTGATCACGCAGGTCTCCCGCTTCGACCCCTGGAAGGATCCCCTGGGCGTCATCGACGCCTATCGGCTCGTCAAGCGGGAAATTCCCGGGGTGCAGCTCGCGCTTGTGGGTTCGATGGCGCTCGACGACCCCGAAGGGATGCACTACTACGCCCTCACGTTGCGCCACGCGGGAGAGGATTTCGACATCCACGTCCTTTCCAACCTGGACGGCGTGAACGATGTCGAGGTCAACGCCTTCCAGGTCGCCTCGCAGGTGGTGGTGCAAAAGTCGCTGCGGGAGGGGTTCGGCCTGGTCGTGGCCGAGGCGCTCTGGAAGGGCCGGCCGGTAGTGGCAGGGAACGTCGGCGGGATCCCGCTACAGGTGCGCTCCGGGGAAAACGGCTTCCTGGTCGATTCGGTCGAAGCGTGCGCCGAGCGGGTGCTCTACCTGCTCCAGCATCCGGAGGAAGCATTCGCGATGGGAGAAAGGGGCCGGGAACACGTCCGCGCCCACTTCCTCAGCACGCGCCACCTGCACGACTACCTGCGGCTGTTCCACGCGCTGTCCTAGTTCGGGTGGGCGAAGGCATTGCCTTCGCCCACCCCTTAGGGAGCCAAACTTCATCGGAAGCTGGACCTCGGGCTACCCTACCCGCCCTGCGCAGATCGGTCCCCCTAAGGCCCGGACTCCTGCCAGGGCGGCACCTCCCCCTGCACGATATCGATCGCGTCCACGCACCAACGCTCCGCGATCCGCTCCAGGCGGTAGACGACCCCGATCGTGTGCTCGGGGAGCAGCGCGATCCGCGTTCCCGGCGTCCATGGATCGGCGGCAGCCCGGAAGCGCTCCGCCCACCAGGTCTCGCGTGTGGTGACGATCGCATGGGCCGCATCGGAGAAATCGTACGACAGGAACTCGAGCTGCTCCAGATGGCGCCCCTCATACTCCCCCATCGCCCGGAGCTGCTCCACATAGGCCACGGTCTCCTGCAGCACTTCTCCGGTCGCGAAACGTTCCAGCCCCGCGATATCCGGCCACCAGAAAGCCGCGGTACACGACTCGTGGAACCCCCAGATCGCATCCCGTAGCGCGGCTTCCTCCGTCTCCTCCACGCGGAAGGAGGCGGTCCACGCGGGCAGCGGCGGGGCCCGGCCGGCATCCAGCATGCGCCGCCACTTCTCGTCCGTCAGGCGGTCGTCCATCGGCCAGGGGAACTCGTAGTAGGAGAAGACGCCGCCCTTGCAGACCACGAGCTCCCCCTCGATCGGGGCCACGACATAGATCGTGTGCACGCGGCCCACGCCCTCTTCCAGTACCTGCCCGAGGCCGGCGTTCGTCGCGACATCTGCCACCACCGCCGCTTGGGGCTCTTCCTCCGCCATGGGAAATCCGCCCGGCCCGACATACTCGTCGCTTGCGGCAAAGGTCAGCTGCTCCAGTTCGGCGCCGTAGAAGCGGATGCGCCCGTACTCATCGTCGGTAAGCGGCTCGCCCCGTAGCTCCTTTTCCGCCATCGTCTTGAGGGCGAGCGAAAGGTCGATCAGTCGCTGCAGCGAGTCTCCGTCCAGCTCGTTCAGCAGCCCGCGCGTTTCCAAGCCCTCCCGTGTCATTGCGGCGAGCGCGGCCAGCCGTGTGTAGAATTCGGGAACCGGCTCCGCGTACCCTTTGGGCGGGGTCGGTTCGGGCGGTGGCCCCTTCGCATCGCCACCCTTTTCCGCGTAAACCTGCTTGGCGTACAGGATCGTATCGTGCCGCAGTTCTGCCCAGGAGCCAAGCACCGTGTTCAGGCTCTTGTCCACCCAGGCCCGGCTCCGCATAAAGGCCGGGTACCCGTCTCCCGGCACCTCCAGGAGCGGAAAGAACGTATAGAGCCACGACCAGTACAGGTTCTGCGTCCAGTCCTCCTCGCCCAGTGCCGCGAACTCGTCGCGCAGGCGGGTCAGGTTTTCGGTATAGCGCGGGTAGCGGGTGTCGCCCTCTGCCTGGAGGATCTCGTATGCCCGCTCCGAGCCCAGCACCGCGAACAGGTCCAGCCCTTTGGGGAGCGGACGACCCGGCACCTCCCGCTCGATCAGCTGCCCGAAGATGTAGCTGTCGGGGATAAAGCGCTGGCCCATAAAGCGGAAGCCTTTCGTCGTGCGCTCCTTCTCCTCGCGGCCTGTGAGCACGATCCCCAGGATGCGCGGCGGCCGGAGCTGCCGGGCCTCTTCCATGAAGGCGGTCAGTTTCCCCTCGTCGAGCAGGGCCGATGGCTCAGGAATGCCGCCGTAGACCCGTTCCATCACCTCCAGGTACTCCGTGTACAGGAGGTCATCGCTGCGGCCGACGAAGAACACCGTGGGCTCGTAGATCGACTGCCAGAGCGCTTCTGCCTGGGGGTCGGTAGCAAGCGCCTGCACGATGAGCAACGCCCGGCGCGTCTCCTCCCGGCCGTCGGGATCCGTGGGCTCGAGGATGCGAAAAGTCATCCGCCCGTACCACATCATGGCCCGGAAATAGGCCTGCAGGGCCTCGTTCCGCGTGTAGTGCCCGCGCGGGATGTACTGCGTATAGTCCTCGCCCACGGGGAGCGCCGGAAAGAGGGGCGAGGGGTAGACGCCGCTATGGGCCTCGATCAGCGCGAGCTCCGCCTGTGCGAGATCGGCAGCTTCCGGGGGCAGGGAGACCCCAGGGTCAAGCAGGCGGCTCCCTACAGCAAAGAAGGCGACGTTGCGGCGCGCAGACTCTGCCAGCGCCGTTCCCTGTAGCGCCCGGTACTGCGCCCGGACCGCCTCCAGCATCCGCTCGTTCAGCGCCCGCAGGGCTGGGATGAACTGCTCCTGCTCCAGGGTGCGAAGCACCTTGTCGAAAAGCAGATGGTAGACGTGCAGCAGGGAATCGCTCGTCACAAAGATCGGCTCGTAGGCATAGCGCGCCTTCTCGTAGAGCATGTAGAACTCTTTCTCCTCGGCCGGGCTGACGACGAAACCGTTCTGGGCGAGCCTTGCCCGTTGAGCTGCGGTGAGCAGGAAAGAGCTCCGCACGTTGGAAAGGTCGGGCGCGATCGGTTCATGCGACACGGCCGGCCGCACGGCGACCGCCGCTTTGCGGTAGGGAGCGAAACGCGCGGCAGGCCCGGGGGTTGGCGGGATCGGCGTCCCAGTCGCCGGGGCTATGGTCACCCCGGGGGGACGGGTGGCCGTCGGCGGGGGCACCGGGGTCGGAACCGGGGTGCGGCCGGGCCCGCAGGAGACGAGCAGGCCGGCCAGCACGATCAGGCCCAAGAAGCGGAACTGCTTGCCCATCGCGCACCTCCAGGAACGTTTCGCCGGCGCCGCTTGCCCCCGGACGCCGGCTTGCCTGCCCCTGAGCGTAAACGTACACGTTCTCGACATCGTGGTACAGGATGCGATAATGCCTGCGGATCGCCTCGAAGGCCGCGGGCGAAAGGTCGTTGCTGCGCCGCCCGAGCGCGTCGAGGTCATCGCGCCACAGGATCGCCGCAAACTCGCCCTGCGCCACCATCTGCAGGAAAACGCTTTCGTCCCACAGGCCCAGCATGGCTGCCTGGGCCATCATGAGCGGATCGTTGAACCGCACGGGCTGCCCGCTGGTCACCAGCAGCCCCACGTTGTCGCTGAAGAACCAGCGTCCAGGGCCGCCGTGAACGCGCAGAAACCGCTCGAGCACCTCGAGCCGCTTTGCCTGCTCGAACACGGGGGAACGGTATTCGTAACGGAGCCACCCGGGCACCCACCAGAACGCCGCTACCTGGAGCAACACGGCTGCAAGGACGAAAGCGTACAGGCGGCTGCGCGAAAGCCGCTGGAGCAGGGCTCCGGTTGCCAGGCACGCCGCGGCCAGAGCCTCCAGGTAATGGTTGTGAAAACCGCCGAAGGTGCCGCCGGAGAAGGAGAACAGCACCGCCGCGACAAAGTAGATCGGCAGGAGCGCCGCGCGGTGTTTCTGGATCACCTCGAGGACGAACAAACCGGCACCACCACCGAAAAGCACAGGGTGGGCGGAAACGACGTCCCACAGGTGCCCGAGAAAGCGCCGCGCTGACCAGGGGAGCGCGTGTAAGGTCACGAGGTGCTGCCAGAGGCCGTGGCCGAGCAGGAAATCTGCCACCAGGAGCGGCAATCCGGCCGCCGCAGCCAGGAGCACAAGGAATCGGAACCCCAGCCGCCGGTCTTCCAGCAACAAGAAGGCCGCTACCGCGGCCGCTCCTGCTAGCGCGGACTGTTTGCTCCACACCGCCAGGGTCAAGGGGAAAGCGGCCCAGAGCCTCTTCGGGCCCCCGGTACGCTCCACCCAGACAACTCCTGCAAGCGACGCCGCCAGGGCCAGGAGATCGGGCTTCAGGCGTGCCCCCCAGACGAGCGTTGGGTTGGTGCCCAACCACAGCAGGCCGGCCAGGAGCGGAACGACCCAGCCTTCACGGCGGGGCCGCAACCCCCAGAGGATAGCGAAAGCCGCCACAAGCGTCGCGAGGAACGACACCAGCCGGCCGGCCGCAAAACCGACACCCGTCAGGCGCAAGAGTCCCGCGGTTACAAGGTAATACGCCGGGGGATAGGGCGCAGAGATGAACCGCGCTGGAGAGATAGGGGCATAGATGTTTTCCCCCTGGCGCAGCAGGACACACTCGCTCAGGACGATCCCTTCCGTGGGGTCGAGCTGGAAGGGAAAGGGGATCGTGCGGAATGCACGCATGAGCAACATGCCAAGCCGCACCAGGAGGAGCGCGACCACTACCAGGATGAGCCACCCCGGACGCGTATGCGTACGCTCCGCTTGCGCCGCATCCCCCAGTCCGCGCACTCCGCGACCTCCGGGTCCCTCTCAAGGCAGCGCTTCACAAGCCCGCCCGTCGTGATCCGCATCCAGGCGGTGGACGTCTCCCGCGCCGAGGGAAAGGCAGTAGTTGTAGCATGCCTGAGCCTGAGCCTGGGTGGCGAAATCGTCACAGTTGTACAGGTTGGCCGTGCAGCTGCAGACCGGAGCCATCGGAGCGGTCGGCGCTGGCATCGGCCCCCACAAGCCCCGGCCGGCCTCCCGGGCTTCACGTTCCATTGCCAGGAAAAGCTCCTGGTAGCGCACGTCCGGCGGGTAGGTGGAAACCTGGCAGTAGCCGAGCCGGACGAGCTCCGCGTTGACAAAAGTGCCGTCGGCAAGAAAGACATAGCGAAGCAGGCGACCGTAGCGGTCCGTTTCTGAAATATCCTTCTCCAGGTAGACCGTTTGCCCTTCGACCAGACGTCGATTCGCCTCGGTGGCCTCTGGCCCCATCCACTCGACGGGATGGCCTGGCGCGTGCGTTTCCGGGCAGTCGATGCCGATGTAGCGGACGGAGCAGGTCTGGCCCCCGAGGCGTACCCGGATTGTGTCGCCGTCGATCACCTCCACGACCGGCGCCGCGACCCGGCCCGGCGCTTCGGGCATAGCGGAAGCGACTGTCGGCAGCACGGTTGGGTGCTGCACCGGAGCGGCGCTGGCCGCTGCGCCCGGTTGGGCAGGGGAACGGGGCAGGGGGGTCGGAGTAGCTCGGAAAAACGTGCTGGTCGATTCTGCCCGGTGGGGCGTCCTGGTCGGGCTCGGCGCCGAGCGAGTGAGCGTCCTGGTTGGCTTCGGCTCCGGGCGGCTGAGCAGCCTGGTTGGCCTCGGCTCCGAGCGGCCAAGCATGCTGGCTGCTCCCGATGAGGCGAGGAGGGCGACCACACAGGCGGCACACACCAGGCACGAGGTGCAAAAGATCGCACCTACAAAGGCCCACGCACCCGGCTTCCTGCGGCCTGGCTGCTGAGGTGCGCCCACTTCAGTCCCCTGACCGGCCCTGCGATCGGTAGCAGCGCTCCCCTGCTCCGAGCGACACCCGCGGACGTACCTATGATAGTACTGCAGCTCCAGGCTGTCAACGGAGGCAGCCTGCTGGGAGGCGTAGTAGGGGCAGGTGCCGTAAGGGCAGGTTCAGAACCTGCCCT
>JBDOIE010000116.1:0-18118 GCA_041082245.1 Chloroflexia bacterium | reverse complement strand
AGACGGTGCCCTCCGTAGAGGACGTAGCGCCCGAAGGGCGTCTCCCAGCCCAGCCCGGGCACCTCGGCGAGCAGGTTTTCCTGCGAATCCCCCAGGAACAGGCGCACGAGCCGCGGCCCGGCCGCCGCGAGGTACTCCAGACGCAGGCGCCCGTTCTCCAGGGTACGAGTGGCAAGCCCGTAGAAATCGGGCGGCATGGTCTACCTTTCCAGGCCGTAGCCGAATGGAAAGAGCGGGGTGCCCCCGGTAACAGCAAGCGGGACCTGGTCCATGCTGCGCGGCCAGGCATAAGGGAGCTTTCCGGAGAACGGGAAATCGCCGAACAGGACGTCCGCGATGCCCTGTCCCTCGCTTCCCGGCAGCCAGGCGGCGACGAAAGCGTCCCAGTGCGCCATTGCTTCCGTCATGATGAGCGGCCGGCCCGAAAGGAGGATGACCAGCATCCTGCGGCAGCGCTGGCGCAGCCGCTCGAGCACGGCCAGGTCCTCCCGGGAAAGCGACAGGTCTTCCCGATCCCCCAGTCCCTCGGCGTAGGGCATTTCGCCCACCACCCCGATCCCCACATCGGCGAGGAGCGGACGGCCACCGGGATCGAGTGCCGTATCGAAGCGGCCCATGCGGTCGTACTGGATGGTCGCGCCGACGGCAGTGCGCCGGATCCCCTCCAGGATGCTTGTCCCTGGTGTGATGTTCCCGTTCTTTCCCTGCCACTCGATCGTCCAGCCCCCGCACTGCATTCCGATATCGTCCGCTGCCTGTCCGGCGACGAAGATCAGCGGGGTGTCCTTGGCCAGCGGCAGTACGCCCTCGTTCTTCAGCAGCACGAGCGATCTGCGTACGGCCTCCCGGGCCAGCTCCCGGTGCTCGGGGGAGCCGACGGTAGGCAGGAGGGAACGTTCGGCATAGGGCCGTTCGAACAGCCCCACCAGGAACTTGGCGATAAGGATCCTGCGCACCGCATCGTCGATCCGCTCCAACGGTACGTCGCCCCGCTCCGCCGCCCGCTTCAGGGTCGCGATGAAGGTTGGGTAATCGTAAGGTACCATCACCATGTCGATGCCCGCGCGGATCGCGGTGACTACAGCGGTGTAGTAGTCTTCTGACAGCGGCTGGACCCCTTCCCAGTCCGAGACGACGAACCCCTGGAAGCCGAGTTCATGCTTGAGCACATCCGTCAGGAGGTAGCGATGGGCGTGCATCTTCGTGCCCTGCCAGCTGCTGAGGGAGGCCATGATGCACCGGGCACCTGCCCGAAGGGCAGCCACATACGGGGGCAGATGAACAGCACGGAGCGTGGCCTCATCCACACGGGCATCGCCCTGGTCGATGCGGTAACGCCGGATGTTAAAGGTCCGCGAACTGTCCCAGGCGGTGCCGCCATCCCCGAGGTAGTGCTTCGCCGTGGCGAGGACGGCGATCGGCACCTCCGGCCGGCGGGCGCGGCCGCCGTCGTGCAGCCCGCGGATGCAGGCACTGCCGAGGGTGGAAACCAGCTCTGTCTCCTCGCCAAACCCTTCATAGGTGCGGCCCCAGCGGATGTCCTGGGGCACGGCGACCACCGGGGCATAGTTCCAGTAGGTGCCCGTGGCAGCCATCTCTTCGGCGGTCGCCCGGCCGATCCGTTCTACGAGGTCCGGGTCCCGCGCCGCGCCCAGGCCGATGTTGTGGGGAAAGATGGTCGCGCCGTACACGTTCCCGTGGCCATGGACGGCGTCCACGCCGTACAGGAGCGGGATGCCGAGGCGGGAGCGGAGGGCATACTCCTGAAAGCCGTCCACCATATCGGCCCAGGCCGCGGGAGAGTTCACGGGAGGGGCGGAGCCTCCGCCGCTGAGCAGCGCCCCGATGCAGCAGGTCGCGATATCCTCCGGGCGGATGCTCCCCTTTTCCACCAGGGTCATCTGGCCGATCTTTTCCTCGAGGGTCATACGGGCCAGGAGGTCCGCTACCCGCTCTTCGACGGCAAGATGTGGGTTACGGTAAGGCGCGCTTCCACCGACGGAAGTATGTGTGCCCCCTGAGGGGCTCGCCTGGCGCGCGCAGGGGTGCGTCTCGGCGCGTGGAAGGGGTCCTCTTTTCTGCAACAGCGGCCTCCTTCTGGTCAGCGGATCGTGGCCCGGACGAAAACCTCCTGCGTTCCGGGCGGGGGCAGCGGGACAAGGGTACCGGCCACCGGCCGGCCGTCCACTTCGAGGGAGACGGCGTTGCCGGGGCCCGCGCGTTGCACCGAAATGTGGTACACCACACCGCGGAAGGTGCGGTGCGCTTCGAACCCGGACCAGTGGGACGGGATCACAGGTTCGACCTGCAGGCCCGAGAAGGTGGGCCGGATGCCCAGGATCCACTGCGTGATGGCCACGTAGCTCCAGGCTGCCGTGCCTGTGAGCCAGGAGTTTTTGGCTTCGCCGTGGTTCGGCGCGTCCCGGCCGGCGATCATCTGGGCGTAGACGTAGGGCTCGCAGCGGTGGAGGTCGCTGAGTTCTTCCCTCGCGGAGGGATTGATCCGCAGGTAGTAGTCATAGGCCTGATCGCCGTGTCCCAGCCGCGCTTCGGCGATGATGATCCAGGGGTTGGTGTGGCAGAAGATGCCCGCGTTCTCCTTGTATCCCGGGGGGTACGAGGAGATCTCGCCCAGGTGGAGGTAGTAACGCGAATAGGCCGGTTGCTGGAGCAGAATGCCGTGGGGCGTGGCCAGGCGTTCCTTTACGGCGCGCAGCGCGCTTTCCGCGCGGCCGTCCGCAAGCCCAACACCGGCCATAACGGCGAACCCCTGCGGTTCGATAAAGATCTGCCCCTCGGTGCATTCCCGGGACCCGACCGGCCGGCCAAAGTCGTCGTAGGCCCTCCGGAACCACTCCCCGTCCCAGCCATGCGCGAGCACGGCGGCCTCCATCCGCGCGGCTTCCGCCAGGTAGCGCTGCGCGTCTTCTTCCCGGCCGCACCAGCGGGCGATAGCGGCCATTTCCCGGGCCGCCAGGATGAAGAGGAGCGCGATCAGGACCGATTCCGCGACCCGGCCGTCCTTGTTCGCTGTCGTCTGGAACGGTTCGCCCGGGGTGTCCGAGAAGCAGTTCAGGTTCAGGCAGTCGTTCCAGTCGGCCCGGCCGATGAGCGGCAACCCGTGGGGTCCCAGGCGCGCGAGGGTATAGCTCAGGGCCCGCTGGAGGTGCTCGTAGAGGGGCGTGGCGAGTTCAGGACGGTTGTCGTAGGGGACCCTCTCGTCGAGGATGCCCCGGTCGCCCGTCTCCTTGAGGTAGGCCGCGGTGCTCAGCACGAGCCAGAGCGGGTCGTCGTTAAAGTTGCTGCCGATCTCGTGGTTGCCGCGTTTGGTCAGCGGCTGGTACTGGTGGTAGGCACCGCCGTTTTCCAGCTGCGTTGCGGCCAGGTCCAGCAGGCGCTCGCGTGCGCGCTCCGGCACTAGCGATACAAAGCCCAGGAGGTCCTGGTTCGAGTCGCGGAAGCCGATGCCGCGGGAGATGCCCGATTCGAAGAAGGAAGCCGAGCGGGAGAGGTTGAAGGTGGCCATGACCTGGTAGGGATTCCAGATGTTGACCATACGGTCGGTGTGCCCGTCGCCGGTGTGCACCTGGAAGGTGGAAAGGAGCCGGTCCCAGTATGTCCGGAGGGCTTCGAAGGCGTCCGCGACGGATTCGGGCTTCAGGTACCGTTCGACGATCGGGAGGACGGTGCGCTTGTTGATGCGCTGGGAGCCGGGTGGGTCGAACTTTTCCTCCGGCGGGTTCTCGTGGTAACCCAGGAGGAAGGTGACCTGTCGGGTTTCGCCCGGCCGGAGGGTCAGGAGCACGTGGTGGGAGCCGATCGGGGCCCAACCGTGGGCGATGGAGTTGAAGGAGCGGCCCTGTTCCACGGCGGCCGGCCGGTCCCACCCCCGGTAGGGTCCCAGGAACACCTCGCGCTGCGTGTCGTATCCGGCGAGCGGCTCCGAGCAGGCGAAGAAGGCAAAGTGGTTGCGCCGTTCCCGGTACTCCGTCTTGTGGTAGATGACGCTCCCTTCCACTTCTACCTCGCCCGTGGAAAGGTTGCGTTGAAAGTTCGTGGCGTCGTCGAGAGCGTCCCACAGACAGAACTCGATGCAGGAGAACAGGGAAAGCTCGGCGGGCACCTCCCGCTCGTTCGTCAGGGAAAGCTGCCAGATCTCCAGGTTTTCCCCGAGCGGCACGAAGTAGAGGATCCGGGCCGCGATCCCCCGGTAGCGGGAGCCGATGATCGTGTAGCCCAGGCCGTGACGGCAGAAGTACTCTTCCAGGTCGTTCCGGGTGGGTTGCCAGGTGGGGGACCAGAACTCGCCCGTACGGTCGCGGAGGTAAATGTAACGGCCGCCGCAATCGAGCGGGACGTTGTTGTAGCGGTAGCGCGTCAGGCGGCGCTGGCGGGCGTCGCGGTAGAAGGAGTACCCGCCGGCCGTGTTCGAGATCAGGGCAAAGTAGGCTTCGCACCCCAGGTAGTTGATCCAGGGAAGCGGGGTATCCGGCCGGGTAATGACATATTCGCGGCGGGAGTCGTCGAAGTAACCGTAGCGCACCGTGCCTCCTGACGCGAAGGGCGTACGCTATCGCTGGGCCGAAAAGCACGCGACCCAGTGGTCGCTATCCACCTGCACCAGTTCCGGAGCGAAGTGGGCACATTCCCCTCTCCCCCGGGGGCACCGGCGGTAGTAGACGCAGCCCTCGTCTTCCTCCGCCACCTGGCGCTGCAGCTCCGTGCCCGCCCTTTCCCATTTCCGGTCCAGGCGGGGGACCGAGGCCATCAGCATCCGGGTGTACGGGTGCCTGGGGCGCTCGTAGACCTTCTCCGCCGATCCCATCTCCACCACCGTGCCGTTGTAGAGGATGATCGTCCGCTCGCTGATGTAGTAGCCGAGCGAAAGGTCGTGGGTGATGAACAGGATCGAGAGGCCCCGGGATTTGATATCGGCCAGGAGGTTCAGCACGTCGATGCGTGTGGAGGCATCCAGCATGCTGATGATCTCGTCGGCAACGAGCAGGCGGATGTCCAGGAGGAGAGCGCGGGCGATCAGGAAGCGCTGCAGCTGCCCGCCGCTGAGCTGGTGGGGGAATTTGCCCAGGACATCGGGCGGGTTCAGGCCGACGGCGCGTAACGCTTCCTCTACCTTCTCGGACCACGCACGGCTCTCGAGGTCGGGGAAGAATTCCTCCCGCACCATGGAAAAGATCCGGTCGGCCTTGAAGATCGGGTTGTAGGAGGCGAAGGGGTCCTGGAACACGCCCTGCACCTGGCGGTAGTACTCCTTGAGGGCACGGCCCCGGAGGGTGGCGATGTCCACCCCGTCGAAACGGATCGTCCCGGAGGTGATCGGAGTCAGACGCAGGATCAGTTTGCCGATGGTGCTCTTGCCGCTTCCGCTTTCGCCGATCAGGGAGACGATCTCCCCCCTGCCGATCTCGAAGCTCACGTCCCGCACGGCGGTCAGTTTGCGCAGGCCGAACGCACCGAGCCGATAGACCTTGGTGACGTGCTCCAGGCTCAGCATGATCCGTCCTCCCTCCAGCAGGCCACATAGTGGCCCGGTGCGATCTCCCGGAAGGGAGGCTCCTGGGCACACTGGTCCAGCGGGGCAGGGCAGCGTTCCCGAAAGCGACATCCGGGCGGAGGGTTCAGGAGCTGGGGAGGCGCGCCGGGGATCCCGCGCAGCCGCTCCTGTTCGTGCCTCACGCCCACTTTCGGAAGCGAGGCGATCAGCATTTTCGTGTAAGGATGGCGGGGGTTCTGAAAGATCGTTGCGGTCGGTGCTTTTTCCGCGAGTTGCCCGGCGTACATCACCAGGATCGTATCTGCGATCTGGTAGAGGATGGAGATGTCGTGCGTGATCATGATCGTGCTCCGCACAAAACCCCGGTCGCGGAATTCGACGAGCATCTCGCAGACGGCCTTCTGGGTGGAAACGTCGAGCGCCGAGGTGATCTCGTCCGCGATGAGGAGCGAGGGATTCAACAGGGTGGAAAGGACCATGACGGCGCGCTGCTTCATGCCGCCGGACAGTTCGATCGGATACATCCCCAGAACCTTCGGCGATAGCTGCACGAGGTCCAGCCGGCGCTTCAGCTCCGGAAGGGTTTCTCCGTAGTCTATCCCGCGCGCGGCCAGGAGTTCCGCGATCATGCGACCGATCTTCCGCGTGGGGTTCAGGGCGTTCATCGCGTACTGCGGGATGATCGAGATCTTCCGGAATCGGAACTCCTGCATCTGCTCCATATCCCAGACCGGGACGTCTTGCCCGTCGAGGAGCACGCGACCCTCGATAAAGTTCATCGGTGGCCGCAGGTAGATCAGGCTGTGGCCCAGGGTGGTCTTCCCGCAGCCCGACTCGCCGGCCAGGCCCATGATCTCGCCGTCGGCCACGGAGAAGGTGGCGCCCTCCAGGGCGCGCACGTAACCCCTCAGGGTCCGGTAGTAGACGCGGAGGTTCTCCACCTGGAGGCTCATCCGTTCACATCTCCCGCAGCTTCGGGTTAAAGACTTCGTCCAGGCCGACGTTCATCACGTAGAGTGCCCCCACGATGGCGGTGATGGCCGCTCCGGGCGGGATGAGCCACCACCACATCCCGAGTTGCAGCGCGGCCCACAGCACGGCGTTGTTGATCATCAGCCCCAGCGACATCCCCTGGGTCGGGCCGAGCCCGACAAAGTCCAGCGTGGCAGCGTTCAGGATGGCACCCCCGAACTGCAGGATAAAGACCAGGAGGAGGTAGGACATCATGTTCGGGGCGATTTCCGTCAGGACGATGCGCAACGGCCTTCGGCCGCTCATCCGGGCCAGGTCCACGAACTCGCGCACCCGCAGGGAAAAGGTCTGGGCGCGGATGGCCCGGGCGGCCCACGGCCAGGCCGTCAGGCCGATGAAGAGGCTTTCCGTGAGGATGCCGCGCACGGCGAGGTAAGCAGCGATGATGATCAGGACGGCTAGGGTGGGGATGATCAGCACGATGTTCGTGAACATGTTCAGGACCTCGTCCACGATGCCGCCCCGGTAGCCGGCGACGAGCCCGACCAGCACCCCGATCAGGGTGCCGACGCCGCCGCCCAGCAGGCCCACGACAAAGGTGGCTCGCAGGCCGTGAGCGAACTGGCTGTAGACATCCTGCCCGAAAGTAGTGGTGCCGAACCAGAACTCCTTCGAGGGGGGATGCGCCGGAGGGCCCACGTAGGCGAGCGGGTCGTTGCGGGTCAGGTGGGGGCCGATGAGGGCAAAGAGCAGGAAAAAGAGCAGGATCGCGAGGCCGATCTGCAGTTTACGGTTGCGGAAGGCGAAGTAGAGGAACTCGCTGCGGACCTTGCGCACTCGTTCCGATGCCATCGCTATTCCCCCGTCATCCCGAGCCTCGTTCGGGGGTCCACCACGACGTACACGAGGTCGATCAAGAAGTTGGCCATGAGCACGCCGGTGATGATGAAAAGGAAGCAGCCCTGGATCAGGAAATAGTCCTGGTTCTGGACGGCCTGGAGGATCAGGTAACCGATGCCGGGGTAGGCAAAAACGATCTCCGTGGCGAGGGCGCCAGCGACGATGCCCCCCAGTTGCAACGCCAGGCCGGTGATCTGGGGGAGCATCGCGTTGCGGAAGGCATACTTCCGGATCAGGCTGCGTGGAGTGCCCAGCGACTCGAGGTAGCGGGAGTACTCCGACTCGAGTTCGTAGATAATCATGTTCCGCATGCCGATGGCCCAGCCGCCGAACATGACCAGGAAGAGCGACGTGAAGGGCAAGAACCAGTGCCAGAGGACATCCCGGATAAAGACCCATGAGAGGTGAGGACGCATCGCAAAGCTGTAGGCTCCGGCGATCGGGAAGAGGCCGGCCTCGTTCCCCAGCGCCCAGGCGAGCACCAGGGCCAGCCACATATACGGGGTCGCGGTGAGGATGTAGCCCAGAGGGAGGATCGTGTTATCCAGCCAGCGCACGCGTGCTGCAACCGCCCCCACCCGGTTCCCGGCAAACCAGCTCAGAAGGATAGAGGGAAGCAAGAGGAAGAGGTCGTAGGGCACCGCGCGCTTGATGATCCCGAACACCGGCTGCGGGTAGAGCCAGGTGCTTATGCCGAGGTCGCCGCGGAAGAGGGCCTGCCAGAAGTTCAGGTACTGCCTCCAGAGGGGCAGGTCGAGCTGGAAGGCCCGGATGTAGTAGGAACGCAACACCTCGGTGGCATCGGCACGCAGCGCAAAGCGGGAGAGCATCGTTTCCACCGGGTTGCCCGGCATAAAGCGCGGGATCAGCCAGTCGATGGTCACGGCGACGAAGAAGGTGAGGATGTAGATGAGCGCTTTCCGCCCCAGGTACCGTCCCACGGTTGCTCCTTTTGGGAGGGGCCGGCCGTTGCCCGTAGCCGGCCCCTCCCCGGTGGATGTGAGCGAACAGGAGGGTCGCCCCTTCCTTTTCGGGAGGGGCAACCCATCCGACTACCTTTGTGCCGGCTTCAGTTCCGTGAGCATCAGGATGGCGGTCATGTTCCAGTAGCCGTTCCAGGTGCAGGGCAGGTACTTCGGCGTGCCCTCCGCAGCCGAGGGCCAGTTCGTCCAGTAGGTCGAGTTCCACTGCGCCCACAGGCCGTTGTACCAGAGCGGCACGGCCGGCATGTCGGTCAGCTGGATGCGCTGGATCTGGGAGATGACCGCCTTCATGGCCTCCGGATCGATGGGGGTTTTGTCGAGCTGCACGACCAGGTCAAAGACCTCGGGGTTGTTGTAGCGGCCAAAGTTCCCATTGGACATCTTGGCCTCGATCGGGTTGCGGAAGAGCCAGAAGTAGAAGGTCCAGGGCGTGTCGCTCATGTTGGAGCCAAAGTTGTTGATCGCCATATCGAAGGTGCCACCCGTGAGCTGGTCCCAGTAGCCGCCAAAGTCCGGGAAGTCCGGCTGCAGGTTGATCCCCACCGCCTGGGCGCCGTTGGCGATCACCCGGATGGACTCCATCCAGTCCGTCCACCCGAAGGGGACGATGATCTTCAGGGCGATCGGGGAGCCGTCCGGGGCCTCCACGAAGCCGTCCCCGTTCACGTCCTTGTAGCCGGCCTGGGCCAGGATGGCCTTGGCCCTTTCGGGGTTGTACGTAAAGCCGAGCTCATCGACCACGGCCTGGTCGACGTACTGCTCCCAGGTCGGCAGGAGCCCGGTGGGGTTGGCCTTCTGGACGATGTTGCCGTAGACCTTGGTCACGATCTCGTCCACGTTCACGGCAAAGGCCATCGCTTTGCGGAAGGCCGGATCGTCCATCGGCTTCTTGGTGGTGTTCATGAAAAGGAAAGCCGTGTTGGCGGAGAGCATATAGGGCGGGTCATCGTACCAGGTCTGGACGCCATAGCCGCCTTCCACCAGGGTGGCGATCCCCGGCAGGAAGTTGTTGCTCAGGTCCATCTCGCCCTTCAGGAAGAGACCCAGGGCCACGTTGTTGCTGGGGTTCACGATGTCGACGATGTACTTGGGAGCGACCGAGCGGTTCAGGAGTTTGGTGGCCCACCAGTTGTCGTTCCGCTTCCAGACCATGCGGTCTTCGGAATGGGTCTCGTAGAGGTAGGCGCCCGTCCCGACCGGGGGCAGGTTCGGCCCGTTGACGATTTCCTCCTCCGTGCGCCCTTCCCACAGGTGCTTGGGCACCATGGCGACGGAGTAGAGGGTATTGCCCCACTCCTGGTAGCGGACTTCGCTGAAGGTGAAGCGGACGGTGTAGTCATCGACCGCCTCCACCTTCTGCAGCCAATCCCAGAGCGGCTTGTAGTAGACGCCGGCCAGTTTGCCCAGTTCGAAGGTGTAGACGACGTCGGCGGAGGTGAAGGGCTGGCCATCGGTCCAGGTGATGCCCTTGCGGAGTTTCACCTCATAGACGTTGTTGCCTGCCCACTGGCCGCTTTCTGCAAGCCACGGGATGTACTCGTTCTTCAGCGGGTCATAGAGGAAGAGCGTCTCGTAGCAAAGGCCGATGACCCCCATAGCATAGGAACCGGGCTGAAGGGGGTTCCAGGAGGTAGGCGGTCCCCACTGCTTTCCGCTCGTGTTGAGGGTCTCTTCCCGGGGGTAGGTCACCGGTCCGGGGGGCGGGGTGGGGACGGTGGGGACCCAGACGACCGTCACCTTTTCGGGGGGCGCGGTCTGGATGACGGTCACCGGGGTCGGAGCGCAGGAGACGAGCAAGAGCGCCAGCACGCTCGCCGTCGCGACGGCAAACAGAACCTTCGCGCGCATGTCCTTTTCCTCCTTGATCAACCGACCAGGATTTGGGCCAGCCCGCAGCTTTTCTCCCTTGGCACCTCCTTTCGCACTACTGCAGGCCGTGTCAGCGCCCCCCTGCACAGCGATTTGCAGTCCTTGCCGTTTCGCCGTAGAATAGCGGCTCAGCAAGGCCCGCGGGGGCGTGTGTACAGCACGGCCCGACGGGATTCTGCTCCGGGGGCAGAGGCCGCAGCCGGCTGGTGGTCCCTGCGGCCTCCGCCCAACCCCTCCTGGGCCTCGAGGCCCTCTGGAGTCCTCCGCTCACAACGTGCGCTCCAGGATGAACGAAACGACCTCCTCTACCGTGGTGTAGGCAAGGCAGGTCACCGTATCGGCCGCCCCGTAGTAGATCGCGATGCGGCCCGTCGGCGGGTCGCAGAGCGCGGCGCACGGAAAGACCACGTTGGGGGTATCCCCGATGCACTCGTACAGTTCCTGGGGCGAAAGCAGGTAGGGGGCTGTCCGCGCGCGGACGCGCCAGGGTTCGTCCAGGTCGAGCAGCGCGGCGCCCATGCTGTACACAAAGCCGTTGCAGGAAGTCAGCACGCCGTGGTAGAAGAGGAGCCACCCGGCGGTGGTCTCGATCGGGGTGGGGCCAGCGCCGACCTTGGTGCTCTGCCAGCTCCATTCGCGCGTGGGGCCCATGACAAAGCGGTGGCGGCCCCAGAAGCAGAGGTCGGGGCTTTCGCTGTAAAAGATGTCGCCGAAGGGGGTGTGCCCGGTGTCGCTGGGGCGGCTCAGCATCGCGTACCGGCCGTGGATCTTCCGCGGGAACAGGACGCCGTTGCGGTTGTAGGGGAGGAAGGCGTTTTCCAGCTGGTAGAACGTCTCAAAGTCGAAGGTGTACCCCAGGCCGATGGTGGGGCCGTGGTAGCCGTTGCACCAGGTGATGTAATACCGGTCCTCGAGCCAGCAGACACGGGGATCGTAGGTATATTCCGGGGTACCAAGCTCCGGGATCTCGCAGCGAAACCGGATCGGCTCCTCGTCGATCTCCCAGGTGAAGCCGTCCGGGCTACGGCCACGGTGGAGGCGCATGGCGCGGGTGCGGTGGTCGACCCGGAAGACGCCCGCGAATCCGTCCCGGAAAGGGACGACAGCGCTGTTGAAGATGCTGTTCGCGCAGGGGATCTGGTTGCGCGGGATGATCGGGTTACGGCTGGAACGCCAGACCACGTCGCGGCACCCCGGCGGGCGATCCTCCCAGGGAATATGGGGCAGAGCCGGGCCGAGCGCTTCGACCATGGGTTCCCTTTCCGTTTTCCTTAGCGGGGTACCGACGTCGGCACCCCGTTCGGAACCAGTCCAGGCTAACGGCCAAAGGCACTCAGCGCTCCGCAGGACTCGCGCACGACGAGTTCGGTGGGCAAAACGATCCGCTGCATCGAAGGTCTGGCGCGAGGCCCCTGCAGGAGGCCGATCAAGGTTTCCACGGCCAGCCCACCGAGCTGGGGGATCGGCTGGCGCACCGTGGTCAAGCGCGGTTCGACGGCGGATGCGGCCGGGATATCGTCAAAGCCGACGAGGGCGATGTCCTCGGGGACACGAAGGCCGGCCTGGCGCAGGAATTTGAGTGCGCCGATGGCCATGATGTCGCTGGCGGCAAAGACGGCCGTGGGGCCTGCGGGAAGGAGCCGTTGCATCGCAAGCATTCCGCCGTCCTCGGTATAGTCGCCGTGGACGACGAGGCTTTCGTCCAGAGGGATGCGGTATGCCTCGAGCGCCAGGCGGTAGCCTTCCAGGCGGTCCTGCGCGGAGGTCATGTTCGCGGGGCCGGCGATGGTAGCGATGCGGCGGTGTCCCAGGCGGAGGAGGTGTTCGACGGCGGTGCGGGCCCCGCCCACGTTGTCCACGTCCACCGAAGGGATGCTGGGGTCGAGCGGCCGGCCGACGAAGACAAAGGGGATACCGTCGCGGGCCATCAGGTTGACCAGGGGGTCGTTCACGGTCGCCGAGGCGACGATGACGCCGTCGATGTAGCCGTTGCGGAGCACCCGCTGGTACATTTCTTCTTCCCCTGCGGGGTCGTTGAAGAGGAGCAGCATCAACTGGTGCTTGCGGAGGTTACAGACCTCGGTGGCGCCGCGCAACAGGAGCGGGAAGAAGGGGTCGGTGAACAGGGTGGTGAGGGATTCGGGGATCACGACTCCGAGGATCCCCGTGCGTCGGGTGACGAGGCTTCTGGCGACCGCGTGTGGGCGGTAACCGCATTCGCGGATGGCCTGCCAGACCCGTTCCCGGACCTCGGGGCGGACGTTGGGGTGGTTGTTGATCACCCGGGAGACGGTGGACCGGGAAACACCCGCAAGCTGGGCTACCTGTTCCAGCGTCGGATTCACCGGCTTCTCCTGGGAGCGCTCCCAACGCCAGTGAGCGGAGGCGTCCCTTTTCTCCAGGAAATGGCCGGTTAGGGCCCGACAATCCGGCCATTTCGGCCCGTTTCGCCCGGTTCTGGCGCCGGCAGACGCCGCGATACGACGGCATAGGAGGGCGATGTTGGGAATGGTGTGAAGGTGCACGGCATTTCTTGGAAGCGCTCTCAAGAATAGTATACCACGCAGCGAGCAGTTTGTCAAGAGAGCAAGAAGCCCGTTGACGTGGGCTGGTTTGCGTAGTATAGTAAGTTTGGAAAGCGGGTGCGATGATCGTTAGCCCGTGCGTGGTTGCCTGGGCTGGCGGGAGCAAGTGGCGAAACCGACCGCTACAAGCGGTCGGTTTCGCTTTTGCGGAAAGGAGGTGCGCCGGGGCAAAGGGGCAACGGCAGGGTGTTCCATCCCTATGGAGCGGTATGGACAGCTCACCCTGCGAGATCCACTGTTTGGCTCTCGTGCTGGGGAGACCTTTTCAGTACGGGCCGAGGGAGTTGACCTGATAGGACGAGAGGAGGGATCCCATGAATCGCGCAAGGACCTTCCGGGCCGTCGTGGTACCCGCGATCGTGCTTTCCCTGCTGCTATCGGTTTCTGCCTACGCGACCCCTCATATCCCGGGAGCGATCTTTACCACCACAGTGGACGGCACGATCGTCAACGAGAACGTGCATTACCAGCGCAAAACGGATGTCTACCTGGACGGTGGTCCTGGCCCCAACGCGCCGCCCACGGCGGCCGGGCTGCCCGAAGGAGACTACTACTTCCAGGTGACCGACCCGAGCGGACGGGACCTGCTCTCCACGGACCACATCTCCTGCCGCAAGATCCACGTCAACGAGTTTGGCGTGATCTCCCTGGTCTACACCGGCACCACCTACATCAAAGTACGGGGACAGTGGACCCCCGTCCCGTGCGAGCACGCCCACGGCATTGACGTGGATCACGCGGACCTGGGAGCCATCACTGTACAGCTCTACCCGTTCGACAACACGCCCAACCCCGGTGGAGTGTACAAGGTATGGGTGACGCCGGTCGGCGAGTATGCCGGCGATCCCGACCTGGTCTGCTCAGGTAACGGCAAGTGCAACGTCAACGGCGAGGAGTACCGGCCCGGCTACTACCACGGGTTCATCCCCCAGTTTTCGAAGACGGACAACTTCAAGGTCAAGAAGCCCGGCCGGCCCCCCGAGATCACCGTGCGCAAGTTCCACGATCGGAACCTGAACGGTACCTGGGACATCGGCGAGGAAGAGGTTTCCGGCTGGCTGATCGAGGCGACCGATCCGAACGGCGCCTCGGCCGGCCCGCTCTACACGCCGGTGCTGATCGTGGGCGAACCATCTGGCCTCTGGACCTTCGTCGAGGATACGCCGGTCGGCACCCTGCAGACCGTGAGCATCCTGGACGGCACCCTCGTGAGCCTGTATCCCTCTGCCGACCCAACGGTGCAGGTCTATGTAGCTGGCACGCCGGGGGAGACCCACGAGGTGGTCTACGGCAACGTGGGCCTGGGTGAGATCGTCGCCTGCAAGTACTACGATCGCGACGCGGACGGCACGGTCGACCCCGACGAACCTGGGGTCGCGGGCTGGCAGATACAGCTGACCGGGACAGACGTCACCGGGACATCGGTGGGACCCATCGTGCAGTATACCGGCGCGGACGGTTGCACCGCGTTCACCGGACTGCGGCCCGGCAGCTACACGGTGACCGAGCTGTTCCCAAGCGAGGGAACGTGGTACGCTAGTGGCCCTGTCTCGGGAACTTTTGCCATCGAGTCCAGGCTGGACGGGTCCTCGATGAGCGGCGGATCCTACGCGATCACCTTCACCAACTACTGTATGAGCCGTGCCGACTTTGGCACCAAAGGTTACTGGCACAACCGGAATGGCCTGCAGGAGATCACAACCGACGACATCGCCTACGCAAACAGCCTGCCCCCGTATGCCAGCCCGTCCAGCTACTTTGACGCGGGCGACGAGCCGTTTGACGGATACTTCGCCGATGGCACGCCGGTCGAGCCGGCCCCCTGTACGCCGTGCGGCGATATCGCTCCAGCGGGTTCCCCCCTGGCCGAGATCTCGCACTTCCTGGTCGACTCCAATGCCGGCGGCGACCCCCGCGAGCAGCTCGCGCAGCAGTTGCTGGCCTTTATCTTCAATGCCCGCCATCGCCTGGATAACCCCGGGGCCATCATCGTCGACCCGGCGGGCAATCCGGTGGGCAGTGCTCAGAGCCTGATCGACGAAGCCGTCTACATCTGGCAGTACGGCACGGATGAAGAACAGCGTGCTATGGGGAACCTGCTCGACCTGCTCAACAACAACTACGGCGGCGAGGGGGTACGGTACATCCACTACGATCCGTGTGCAGTGATCTACTACCCCTAAGGCTGGCGTACGAGAATGCGCCCTGGAGCGTGAGAGCAGGCTGGCCGAAGAACAACAAGAGCTTTTCACCGGCCTTTGCTACGGTGTAACTGCGGTTTGCCGTAAAGAGCAGACCGGTCATGGCCGGGACGCGAGCGCCCCACGAGGTTGACCGTGGGGCGCTCGTGTCCGGTAGTTTGTCCCGTACCCCGCTCGGTCCACGAAAGGATGGCGCCCCAACAGGGCCAGGCAACATTCCACAGCCGTTCGCCTCGCGAGCCGCCCGCGGGAGCCCGCGGCGAGGGGATTCCTCGCTCGTCCACCGCGCTTCCAGGGGAGCCGCAGGTTATGTGGGGACGGGAGGCGTTGCTCTATCCTGCGAGAACGACGACCGCAGTGGCCAGAAACAGGAAGGACCTTACCCGCCGGTCCCGGGGGACGCCGTCCTCACCCCTGTGAGACAGATGGCCTCGAGGATAGCCCAGGCCTCCTCAGCGCCACCAGGCCCGCGTCGCGGGACGGCCGTCGGTTACCCCCTTCTTTCCCGGATTGTTGCAGGTGAATGGTCTGTCCCTCCCTCGCCTGTCCGGATCTCGCCGCCCGTTTGACAACCCGGCGCGGCGCTGGTAGGATAAGGTTCGACCTGGAGAGGTTTGGAGGAACGACCAGGAGGGAACGCGATGAAAGGGCTGATCCTGAGCGGCGGGAAGGGCACGCGGCTCCGGCCGATCACGTACACGAGCGCGAAGCAGCTCGTGCCGATCGCCAACAAGCCGGTCCTCTTCCGCGTGATCGAAACGCTCGTGGAGGCCGGCATCACGGATCTGGGCATCGTCGTCGGCGATACGGCCCCGGAGATCAAGGCCGCCGTGGGGGACGGCTCGCGCTGGGGGGCGCGCGTCACCTACATCCACCAGCCCGAACCGCTGGGGCTGGCACACGCGGTCCAGATCTCGGAGGACTTTTTGGGCAAAGAGCGTTTTGTCATGTTCCTGGGCGACAACGTGATCGAAAAGGGGATCGCCCCGCTCGCCCGGCAGTTCGCCGAAAGCGACTGGAACGCGCAGATCGTGCTCACCCGCGTCGAGCACCCGGAACAGTTCGGGGTCGCCGTGCTGGAAAACGGCCGTGTCGTCCGCCTGATCGAAAAGCCCCGGGAGCCACCCAGCAACCTCGCCCTGGTCGGCATTTATATGTTCGACCACCACATCTTCGAAGCGGTGAACGCCATCCAGCCCTCCTGGCGGGGAGAGCTCGAGATCACCGACGCGATCCAGTACCTGATCGACCACGGCTACACGGTTTACCCCTATATCCACGAAGGATGGTGGATCGACACCGGGAAGATGGAGGACATGCTCGAGGCAAACCGGCTCGTGCTCCAGGAGCTGGAACCGCGCTGCGAAGGGTATGTGGACAGCGCATCGCAGGTTTCCGGTCGGGTCGTGATCGAGAAGGGCGCCGAGATCATCAACAGCGTCATCCGCGGTCCGGCGATCATCGGGGAGGAGACTCGCGTCGTCAACAGTTACATCGGGCCGTTTACGAGCATCTACCACCACTGCGAGATCGTGGACAGCGAGATCGAGCACTGCATCATCCTGGAGCACTGCCGTATCCTGGAGATCGACCAGCGGATCGAGAGCAGCCTGATCGGCCGGCACGTGGAGATCACCCGTTCTCCCCTGAAACCCCGCGCTTACAAGCTCATGCTGGGGGATTATTCCAAGGTCGGGATCATCTGCAACTCGCGCTAAGCGGAGGGTCGCATGCAAAGACTCCTTGTGGCCGGCGGGGCCGGCTTTATCGGTTCCAACTTTGTCCGCTATATGCTCCAGCGCTATCCGGACCTCTCGATCGTCGTCTACGACAAACTGACCTACGCCGGCAACCTGGAGAACCTGAAGGACGTCGCCGAGGCGTTCCGGGACCGCTATGCCTTCGTCCGGGGCGATATCTGCGACGCATCACAGGTGCGCGAGACCATTCGGGAGCACCGGATCGATACGATCGTGAACTTTGCCGCCGCAACCCACGTGGACCGCTCGCTTATGGAGCCCGATGAGTTCCTGCGTACCGACGTCTTTGGCACCTACGTGCTCCTCGAAGCAACCCGTGAGTTCGGCCTTGAGCGCATGCACCAGGTGAGCACCGATGAGGTATACGGGGAGATCCTGGAAGGGCGGGCTTCCGAGGAATCCCCCCTCCATACCCGAAGCCCCTATGCCGCCTCTAAAGCGGCCGGTGACCTCCTCTGCCTGGCCTACTTTGCGAGTTTCGGCGTCCCGGTCACCATCACCCGCGGGAGCAACAACATCGGCCCGTACCAGTATCCGGAGAAAGTGGTGCCCCTCTTTATCACGAACGCGATCGATGACCAGCCGCTTCCTCTCTACGGCGACGGCAGCCAGATGCGCGATTACCAGTACGTCCTGGACCACTGCGAGGGGATCGACCTGGTCCTCCGGCGCGGCACCCCCGGACAGGTCTACAACCTGGGTACAGGCGTGGAGACGCGCAACATCGATATGGCGCGCGCCATCCTGGACCTCCTTGGCAAGCCCCATTCCCTCATTCGGCCGGTGCGCGACCGGCCCGGGCACGACCGGCGCTACGCGCTGGATATACGCAAGATCCGCGCCCTGGGTTGGGAATCGAAGCACACCTTCGCCGAGGCCCTGGAGAAGACGGTGCGCTGGTATGTGGAAAACGAGTGGTGGTGGCGCCCGATCAAGAGTGGCGCCCACTACCGGGCCTACTACGAGCGGCAGTACGCCGAGCGGCTGGCGAAGCAGGGAGCATGAGCCACACGATGGTCTCCGCCGTGGTCGCCTGGGCGAAAGGCCCCGGTATCCGCATCCTCTTCGTGATCCTGGGAGCTCTGGTGCTCCTGTTCCTCACACGTGGGCTCACCGGGAGGCTCGTACGCGTTGCGGAGAAGGAGCCGCTCCGCCGGCGCGAGCGCGTCCAGCGTGCGCAGACCATCCGGGGAGTATTGAACACGGCCGTCACGGTCGCGGTCGTCCTGGTGGCCGGGACAATGGTGCTCCGTGAGTTAGGGGTGGACATCGCGCCGCTCCTGGCGAGCGTGGGGGTGTTGGGGATCGCGCTCGGTTTCGGAACCCAGGCGCTTGT
>JBDOIE010000111.1:0-1778 GCA_041082245.1 Chloroflexia bacterium | reverse complement strand
ACCCGTTCGCGTTGCAGGGCTATATTAGCACAGGCGTTCGATTCTGTCAAAGGAGGAGGGCATATGTCGGAAGTCCTCCAGCATTTCCCGCTCCAGCTCCTGTCCTACCAGGACTTGCTCGAGGCGATCGAGCAAGCAGCACAAACGATCCTCGACCCGGGCTCCCCGCCGGAGCTCGCCGAGCCCCTGCGCGGTTTGCTCGCCGAAATCCGTGGGGCCCTGATGCAGGTCTATCTCGATGGCGCCTCGGCCCGGATGCGCGGACTGGAGCGTGTGGAGCAGCTCCTGGCGCAGGTCGAAACGTCCCTTGGCCCGGATCATCGGCGCGAGCTGCGGCTTGCCTACATTACCCTCCTCGACCGCATCTACGGCGCACTGTTCCTGCAGGTTGTACGGCACACCCCGACAGCGATGTGCACCCCGGAAGGACATTTTTCTCTGGGCGGCGTCCTGCTCTCCCGCCAGGCGCGGCTTCCACACGGGGAACGCTCCGCGCTCGAGACGCTGATGCGGCTGCTGGAGGATGGCGCGTTTCGACTCGAGCTCGAGTACCGCTGGGAGCCGCTGGGAAGACCCGCCGGGGGGGAGGCCCCCAGGCCGATACGTCATCGCTGAGCAACGCTCTGAAACCCGGCCGCCTGCACACGGAAACCCAGGATTCGCCATCCCGCCGGATCCGCTTGTTCCCGGACGGTGCCGGCGGAAGCGCTCAAGGAACAGGCCGCCGCAACACGGCGAGGTGGAAAGTATGCTGTTGCTGGAGGGGCTTCTCGAGCTCCGCCCCGATCTCCCGCAGCCAACGGCGCACCTCCTGCAGCGCAGCCTGGTGGATCGATTCCGGCACGGCCCAGGCGTCCGAAAAAACGCGCTCCTCGATCGTGTGTAGCACCTCGGCCAGCGAGGTCCAGGTTGTCCAGCTCGCAATATCCTCTTCGGCCGCAAGGCGAAATCCCATACCCTCCAGCGTCGCGATGACCCTCCGGGGATCGTGCTCTCCAGGGCGTTCGACACTTCCCCCGCGCGCGATCACTGCTGCTCGCCAGCGCTCGCGTACTTCCCCCATCGGGCTTCCAGGGTCGGCATGCCCACCCCACCCGAGGAGAAATGCCCCGGCCGGTTTCAGCACGCGGGCCGCTTCCTGCAACGCCTGCCGCCACGCGGCCACCAAGTGCAGGACGTGTACCGCAAGTACCGCCTCGAAGCGAGCGGTGGCGAAGGGAAGCGCGGTGATGTCGCCCTCCACAACTGGGATATGCCTTCCTCCGGGTTTTGTCCCCAGGACCTCGAGCATCGGGCGCGAAAGGTCGATGCCCCAAACCGAAAGGCCGGTCTGCGCCAGTGGAAGCGCCAACCGCCCGGTGCCGATGCCGAGTTCGAGCAGCTGGTCTCGCGGCCGAAGGCTGGCCAACCGACAGATCCCGCGTGCAACCTCCAGATCGACCCCCGACGGGAACCCACGCGTGCGGTCGTAGAATACCGCAGCCCGGTCGAAAGCGACAGATGTTGCCGCAAAGCTTCCTTGCACCTGGTTCCTCCCGATTGGCCCGGCTACCGTCCGATCACGACCTGCCCCAGCTCAAACGCGTCCCCCAGCCCCTCACCTCCCGGTCCGAGCACGGGCAACCGCTGCAGCGTCGCGGGATCGTACACGGCTACGATCAGACGGTGGCGTCCACGGGGCGCCGTTTGCTCCAGACGCACGGGGAGTTCGATACGCGCCATTTCCCCACGTCTCCACGTCGTCGTCGGATGGGCTTCGCCCCCCAGCGGCACATCGA
>JBDOIE010000053.1:0-9254 GCA_041082245.1 Chloroflexia bacterium | reverse complement strand
GGAAAGAGATCGGAAGGGATACGAAACGATGCGCGAGTTCGTCCGCAGGCGGATGAACCCCGAATTGATCACGCGCAAAGCGCTCGACGAGGCGGTGCGTCTCAGCGGCGGGGTTTTCAGCGAAATGGCGCGCATCATGCGGGCCGCGATCCAGCGCGCGCGGCCCGTGGGCCGCATTCAGGTCGAGCACGTCAAGGCCGCAGAAGCGGAGATCCGCGGCGAGTACCGGCGCATTCTGACGAGCGAGCAGCGCGCGCTCCTGAGGCGGCTGCACGAGCGCCAGTGCCTCGACGAACCCGACAGGATCGCGCCGTTGCTTCAGCTCCTCGCAGTGCTCGAGTACGCCAACGGCGAGCCGTGGTGCGACATCCACCCGGCGCTGGAGCCCCTGCTCCATGAAGAGGCAGAACTTGGGCGAACTGAATGAGCCCTTTGTAGAGCGTACGCGGCGGCTGTTCGAAGAACTGGAACTGGCGATCCGATGGGACCGGCCAGCCATCCTCCTTGCGGTGTACCGATCCTTTTTCGTCGTGCTGGAAGCGGAGAACCTTCTGACACTGTGGCTGACAGAACTTGGGCAAAAGACCGAACGCTACATCGTCACCCCGGAGAACGCGGATATCCCGTTGCACCTCAGCCAGCGCTCCCCAGAAGAGCGCGCCACTACAGTCTTTTTCATCGAGGACCTGAGCAAGGGAAGGGAAGAAAGCCTCCGAGCGCTGAACATCCGGCGCGAGTACTTTGTGGAGTACGGACTGCGCGCCGTGTTCTGGCTCAACGAGGAGGAGGCCAGGCAGCTCGCCCTGGCCGCCCCTGACTTCTGGCGCTTCCGCCACCGGGTGGTCGAGTTCCCTGAGGTGCCCGCTCCGGAAAGGGCGCTGCAGCTGATCCAGAGCGAAATCTGGGCCAAAGCTGACCTCGAGCGGGCACAGGATACGGACGCCAAGATCGCCCTCCGTGAAAAGCTTCTCGCGGAGTTGCCGGAGGACGAAAGCACCCTCGCCGCGCGCGGCGACCTGCTGCTGAGCCTGGGAGAACTGTACGCGGCCAGGTACGACGCGCCAAGTCTGGAGCGCGCCGAAAAGTGTCTTGATGAGGCCAAAAGCCTCTTTGACCGGATCGGCAACGCGCAAAAGCGTGGGCAAGCTCTGCTCAGTCTTGCCAGGGTCCGACGGTACCTCGGCCAACTCGATGAGGCGCTGCGAGCCATCCAGGAGGTAGTCGAGCTCTACCGCGGGCTTGCCTCCGCCGACCCGCAGGCTTTTCTTCCCGACCTGACCGCAAGCCTCAACAATCTCGGAAATATCCTTTCCCAGCTGGGCCGGTACGAGGAGGCACTCCACGCCGCTGAGGAAGCTGTCAACATTTGGCGAAAGCTCGCATCCGAGACCCCTCAAACATTTCTCCCCGATCTCGCGGGAAGCCTTAATAACCTAGGCAATATGCTTTCTGCCTTGGGCCGGCGCGAGGAGGCGCTTCAGGCTATCCGGGAGGCGGTGGAAATCTACCGCACCCTCGCCCAGGTCGATCCCCAGGCCTTCCGTCTCTACCTGGCTGCAAGTCTGTACAACCTGGGCCGTGCTCTTGCCGAACTTGGCCGGCCCGAGGAAGCGCTGCAGGCTACCCAAGAGGCGGTCGAGGTCTACCGTGTCCTTGCCCGGGAGACCCCTCAGGCTCTCCGTCCCGACCTTGCCGCAAGCCTCAACAACCTGAGCGTGATGCTTTCCACCCTGGGCCGGCGCGAGGAGGCGGTCCAGGCCGCCCAGGAGGCGGTGGAGATCTACCGCGCCCTCGCCCAGGCGAATCCGCAGGCTTTTCTCCCCGACCTGGCCAAAAGCTTGAACAACCTGGGAGGGAGGCTTTCCGAAGTGGCCCGACAGGAACAGGCGTTCCGTTTTATCCAGGAGGCCGTGGAGGTTTACCGTCGACTTGCGGAGTTCTACCCCCAGGCCTTCCTCCCCGACCTGGCAAGAAGCCTCCACACCCAAGGAAGCGTTCTGCGTGAGCTCGGTCGCGACGCGGAGGCTACTGCCGCTCTTGCTGAGGCCCTGCGACTCATCCTTCCTTTCCTTCGCGCCTGGCCGGCCGCCTTTGCCGCCCCTGCCCGCACCTGGCTGCACGATTACCTCCAAGCCTGCGAAAACGCCGGGCAACCCCCCGACCCCGCAGTGGTGGAACCGCTTTCTGAGGCGCTCCAGAGGCTCGAAGCGGCCTGATCTCACAGCGCTCCGCCCTCCCCTACGGATCCCTCCCGCGCCCAGCCCTCCTCCCCGATCGTGACTCCCCGGATGACTTTCGGCACTCTCCACCGTGACCCCTTCCGCGGTATGGTGGCAGCGAACGATACCGCGGAGGTGCACGATGTCCGACCCGATTCTCGTGGTACAGGATCTCCACAAGGCCTATGGCGACATCCAGGCGGTGGGCGGCATCTCGTTCCAGATCGCGCGGGGGGAAATCTTCGGCCTCCTCGGGCCAAACGGCGCCGGCAAGACCACGACCGTCTCCATCCTCACCGGCCTCCTCGAGCCCGACCGGGGCCAGATCTCGGTGGACGGGATCTCCTTCCAGAAAATGCCCCGAGCGGTCAAAGCGCGCATCGGCCTGGTGCCCCAGGACCTCGCGATCTACCCGGCCCTCTCCGCCCTCGACAACCTCCTCTTCTTCGGCCGGCTCTACGGCCTGCAGGGGAAACGGTTGCGCGAACGGGTGGAAACGGTGCTCGAGATCGTCCATCTCACCCCTCGCGCCAAAGACCCTGTGCATACTTTCTCCGGCGGGATGAAGCGGCGACTGAACATCGCCGTCGGTCTCCTCCACGAGCCAGAGCTCCTCTTCCTCGACGAACCCACGGTCGGCGTGGACCCACAGAGCCGCAACGCCATCTTCGAAAGCGTGGAGGCGCTCAACCGCGCCGGCCTGACCATCCTCTACACCACCCACTATATGGAAGAGGCCCAGCGCCTCTGCCACCGCGTCGCCATTATGGACCAGGGCCAGATCATCGCGCTGGACACACCCGCGGCGCTCATCCGCCAGTGGGGAAGCGGCCTGATCGTGGCCGGCCTGCCGGAGGAGGCCGCGGAGGGCCTCATCCGGCATCTGGAACATTGGCCGGCAGTGAAAAGCGTCCGCCGGCGCGACGGCCGGCTCTACCTCGACACGCTCCACACCCAGGAAGCCCTGATGGCCTTGCTCGATACGACCAACCGCCTGGGCCTCCCTCTTCGCTCGCTGGAAATCCTGGAGGCCAACCTCGAGGCCGTCTTCCTGCACCTGACCGGCAAGCGGCTCCGGGATTGAACGATCGGAGGACACGATGGTGCGGCAGATTCTCGCGATCACATGGAAAGACCTGAAGATTTTCTTCAAGGATCTAGGCGGCGTGGCGCTGATCTTCCTTCAGCCCTTTATGTTCATCGTCGTCATGAGCTACGCCCTGGGCGGTATGTTCTCCTCCGGTGAGCGAGCCATCGCGCTCCTCGCCGTCAACGAGGACCGGGGTACCCAGGCGGCAAGCGTGCTCCGGGAGCTGGATGAGATGGAAGCCTTCCAGGTCGAAACGGCCTGGCAAGGACAGCCACTGGACCGGACGCAAGCAGAGCGCCTGGTCGCGGAGGGGAAACGGCACCTGGCCCTGGTCTTCCCGCCCGACTTTTCCGAGGTTCTGGGGCAAACTCCGTCCGGAGACGAACCTCGCACGACCCGTATCCAGGTCCTCGTGGATCCGGCCACCTCGAGCCAGTTCGTGGAGCCGATTTTGGGAACGCTCCAGGGTCTGATCGAGCGACAGACCTTTGCCACGCTGGCCCCGAAAGGTCTGGACCTGCTCTTCGAACGCTTGAGCCCCCAGCTGCCCGCCAGCCAACGCGAGGCGATCCAGGCCGAGGTCCAGGCCGCGATGTCCGGGGGCTTCCTGGGTGGGGATGAACCGCTGGTGGTTCTGGAAAAGCAGGCACCGGCCAGCATGCGGGTGCAGAGATACCCCGACACCTTCCAGCAGAACGTCCCGGGCTATACGATCTACGGCATCTTCTGGATCGTCAGCCTCCTGGCGGGCTCGGTGCTGGAGGAGAAGCGGCAGGGGACGTTTCGCCGGCTGCTTGCGGCTCCGTTCTCCCGGGCAGTGATGCTCGGGGGAAAACTCCTCCCCTATTACCTCATCAACCTCCTCCAGCTGACCATCATGCTGGGCGCCTCGCACTTGCTCTTCGGCCTGGAGCTGGGTCCTTCGCCGGCCGGCCTGGTGCTGGTGAGCCTGGCTGCAGCGGCCACGGCCACCGGGCTGGGCGTGCTCGTCTCGGCCCTGGCGCGCACCGAGGCCCAGGTGGGCGGGCTGACTGTCCTCCTGCTCCTGACCCTATCCGCGCTCGGCGGATGCTTTGTCCCGCGCTTTGTTATGCCCTCCTGGCTGCAGACCGCCGGCCTGATCACCCCTCACGCCTGGGCGCTGGATGCCTACCAGGACCTCCTCGTGCGCGGCTATGGGTTGGTAGAGGTGCTGCCCAAGGTCGGTGTGCTGGCCGGGTTCGCCGCGCTCTTTTTCGCCATCGGGGTCTGGCGCTTTCGCTTCGAGTAGCGCTGGGATGGGGTATAATAAGGCCATGAAGGATATCTGGCTGTTGCGGAAAAGAAACCTTCCCTTACTGGTCGTTGCCTACCTCACCTGGACAGCCGTAGCGGCCATCTGGTGGGGTACGATGGAACAAGGGCAGCCTGCCGCCTGGACGGGCGGTGGGCTGCTCCTCCTCTTTGCGCTGCTGATGGCCCTGAACCCCGGTGTGCTCTCGGCCTCCTGGCGGCATCTCTATCTGGCTGCCCAGAGCATGCTGGCGGCCGGCCTGCTCTTGATGGAAACGCGCAGCTGGTCGGCGGTGCCGATCCTCTTTTTCATCCTGAGCGCGTTCGCCATGTTGATGTGGCCGGATCGGCGGTCCCTCGGCTGGTGCTGGATCGGCGGCTTTACCCTGCTCACCGGGGCGATCCTGGCCTATCGCTTGGGATGGGTCAACGGCCTGCTCACGCTCCTTCCGTATGCCGGCGGCTATGCCTTCTTCGGCGTCTTTGCCGACGCGCTGGCTCGGGCGGAGGAAGCCTATCGCCGCACCCAGGAGCTGTTGTCCGAACTCCAGGAAGCCCATCGCCAGCTGCGGGCCTACGCCTCCCGGGTGGAGGAACTGGCGGTTGCCGAGGAGCGCAACCGTATGGCCCGCGAGATGCACGATGCGCTTGGCCATCGTCTCACTGTGGCAGCCGTGCAGCTCGAAGGCGCCGAGCGACTGATCGCGCAGGAACCGCAGCGGGCTGCCCAGATGGTGCGTACGGTCCGCGAGCAGGTCCGGGAAGCGTTGCGCGAGCTGCGGGAGACGGTGGCCGCCCTGCGGGCGCCCCTGGAGGCGGGGATGCCTTTGCCGGAAGCCCTGCGGCGGCTGGCCGAGCACTTTCGCGCGGCAACCGGGCTCGAGGTCCACCTGGCGCTGCCCACAGAACCGCTCGACCTGCCGGCCGCCCACCACCTGACGGTTTACCGTGCGGCCCAGGAAGCGCTCACCAATATCCAGCGCCACGCGCACGCGAGCCAGGTCTGGCTCGTACTGACCGTTCACCCCGACCGCCTCACGTTGCTCGTCGGCGACAACGGCCGGGGCTTTCCCCCGGAGGCAGAGGAACAGGGCTTTGGCTTGCGGGGCCTGCGGGAACGGATCGAAGCGCTTGGGGGCACCCTGCGTCTGGAGGAACGTACCGGTGGCGGGGCACAGCTTCACCTCACCCTCCCTCGCCCCGAGGTGGGCGGCGATGGCTGACGCGATCCGCATCCTTCTCGTGGACGATCAACGACTGATGCGTGAGGGACTCCGCGTCCTCCTGGAGCTGGAAGAAGGGCTGGAGGTGGCCGGAGAGGCCGCCGACGGCAAGGAGGCGCTCGAACAGTACGCGGCCCTCCGCCCCGACGTGGTACTGATGGATGTGCGGATGCCCGGGATGGACGGTGTGGAGGCCACCCGCCGCCTGCGCGAACGCTGGCCGGATGCCCGGATCATCATCCTCACCACATTCGACGACGATGCCTACGTCTTCGAGGGGCTGCGTGCCGGGGCGATGGGCTACCTCCTGAAGGACGTCTCCGGCGAAGAACTCGCTGCGGCCATCCGAACGGTGGCTGCCGGCGGCGCGCTTCTGGCCCCTTCGGTCGCCCGCAAGGTGGTGGCCGCGTTTTCCCGCCTCTCGCCACCGACCCGCCTTCCGGACGAGGGGCTGCCGGAACCCCTCTCGGAACGGGAGAAAGAGATCCTCCGTTTGCTCGCACAGGGTTTGAGCAACCGCGAGATCGCCGAACGGTTGGTCCTGGCCGAGGGCACGGTGAAGAACCACGTCACCACCATCCTCCAGAAGCTCGGCGTGCGCGACCGTACCCAGGCCGCGCTCCGTGCCCGGGAGATCGGGTTGCTCTAGCGATGCGTGCATCCAGAGGCCCCTGGCGAGATAACGCTTTCGGCGGTCCGCACGTGGCCTGGGGATGCTCCTGGTGTTCCGTGTCCTGTCCCCGGCTTCAACCAGGCCAGGAGCCAGGTTTTCCCCACGTCAAGGGCAAACCGTCGGTCGAGTAGGGCACAAAGTTGCCTGTGTCGAGACCACGGTCTTACCCTTCGCGCGCTGCTCAGGGCCCAGATGCGACCCCCTTCGACCCGCGGGCAGCTTCCCGATCCGTCGAAAGGCCGGCAACGCGGATTGCCGCGCCGCCCAGCCTATGGTAGAATGCCCCGTGGAATTTCCCGGGAGGATTGCGATGCCTTTCCGCGCCGACTATCACGTCCACCTGGAAAGGGGCCCTTACCGGCCCGAGTGGCTAGGGGCCTTTGTAGAGGCCGCCCGGCAGGCAGGGCTTCAAGAGCTCGGCTTCAGCGAGCATCTGCACGATTTCTTCGAAGGTTCGGTGGTGTCCGGACGCTGGTGGGAAGTCGATCCGGATCCACAAGAACGCGCGTACGCCGAACGGTGGTGGCGCGCCCGTCCCCGCTACCACCTGAGCCAGTACGTCGCCTTCCTGCGAGAGGCCGATCCCCCGGATGTGACGTTGCGGCTGGGGCTGGAAGTGGACTATTTCCCCGGCTCCGAAGGCGCGCTGCGCGAGCTCCTCGCAGCCTACCCGCTGGACTTTGTCCTGGGTTCCGTGCACTGGCTGGGTGCCTGGGGGTTCGATCACCTGGACCGGCTGGAGAGCTGGGAGGGCCGCGACGTCGACACGGTGTACCGGGAATACTTCGCGCAGCTCATCCAGGCAGCCAAGAGCGGGCTCTTCGACATCATGGCGCACATCGACCTGGTGAAATTGGCCGGCCACCGCCCCTCGTTCGACCTGGAGCCGTTGTACGAAGCGGCCGCATCCGCCTTCGCCGAGGCCGGAGTGGCCGTCGAAATCAGCACCGCCGGACTGCGCCGGCCGTGTCGGGAGATCTACCCCGCGGAGGCCTTCCTCCGACGATGTCACGCCCACGGCGTGCCGATCGTGTTTTCCTCCGACGCGCACCGCCCGGAGGACGTGGCGCGCGATCTGGAGCAAGCCGTCGCGCTGGCCCGTTCGTGCGGCTACACGCACACGCTGCGTTTCAACCACCGCCGCCGCGAGGCGGTGCCCTTTTAACGCTTCCTAGCGGAGCCGCCGCGCAAAACGCGCCCAGAGCTCGGCCCACCGGGCCTCTTCCTCCACCCGCGTTCCGTCGGGAGCGTTTTCCTCCGCTAAGGTTCCGCCCGGAACGTGATCCTCGACCTGCTGGGCTGGTCCCACTACCCCGTTCCCGTACGTCCGCCGCGCGCGAGTGCCCCGCAACAAGACCCACAACCCCAGCCCGAATCCTGCCACACCGAGCAGCGCCAGGCCGGCCGGAAGGAGCGGAAACCCCGTTCGCCCCACACCCGCAGGCGCCGGCGGCGGGGCTGTGGGCGAGGGCGACACTGTAGCCGTAGGGCTCGGGGACGGGGTGCTCGTGGGCTTCTCCGTAGGTGCAGGCGTGGCCGTCGGCGACTGCGGAGTCGCAGGCGCGTGGGTGGCCGTGGGCATGGGAGATGGCGTCGCGGTCGCGCTGGGAGGAACGCGCGTGGGGGACGAGGTAGAGGTCGCTGTAGGTGCCTCCGTGGGCACAGGGGTCGCCGTCGGTGTGGCCGTGGGCGTCGGGGGAGCGGTCGGGCGGGGGCGCGGCGTCGCGGTGGGGGGAGGCGTTGGGGTCAGCGTCGGGGCAGGGGTCTTGGTGGGTGTGGGTGACGGTGCCAGCGTCTTGGTCGGCGTCGGCGACGGTGCCGGGGCCCCGGCCGGCCGCGCGACCGGGAGCAGCAAGAGTCCACAGACCAAGACCGCGATCACCGTACGCCATCGAAAGCGCATTGCGGACTCCTTGCGCAGGGGCGGCAGGGAGGCGCTTCCTCCCTGCCGCCCCGAACGTGCTGCTACTGGGCCCTGGCCTCCAGGGTGTAGCCGACCTCGCGTCCCCATCCCTGGGCGATGTGCGTGACCCGAAGTTCGTAGCGACCAGAGACCGATGGGCGGAAAGCCACGCAGCTCGCGTAGGTGTACGGGTTGCAATCGTCGTTCTGCGCGAGCGGCGTGGCGTACTGCCCCGGCCGGAAGAGGGCGATCACGGTATCCGCACCTCCCGTAAGGTCTCGCGTCTCGATGAAATACTCCGTCCCGGGAGCGAGCTCCAGGTAGACCCAATCTTCATCGCCGGCCGGGGCAAAGTCGTGGCGCTGTGGCGTCGAAAGGGGAAGCAGACGCGCCAGGGCCGGCCGGTTGTCGGGTTCGAAGGTGTCCCCGCGGTAGAGGTCCCGCACCACCACGGGCAGGTAGACCCTGTAGGCCGCCGGGACAACGTCTACCGCTGTGAACGACTGCGCCCAACCGCAGCTGTTCGCGGCGCGCAGGGTGACCACGTAGGTGCCAGGGGCCGAATAGGCGTGCTGGACGGTCTTGCCCTGCTGCGGGGGAGTTCCGTCCCCAAAGACCCAGGTGTAGGATACCGGCTCATCCCCGGCATCGACCTCTGCATCGAACGTGCCCACCTGGCCGGCCCGCAGGGGACGCGGGGTGTAGTCGAAGGAAGGGACGCTGGGCGGCGTGCAGAGCACGTCCACCGTTTGCTGGATCGCCACTTCCGCGCAGGGGTTCGTCGCGGTGAGCACGACGAGGTAACTGCCCGGCGCGGCGTACGTATGCTGCACCACCTGCCCCTGCGCGAAGGCGCCGTCGCCGAACGACCAGG
>JBDOIE010000029.1:0-8734 GCA_041082245.1 Chloroflexia bacterium | reverse complement strand
GATCCACCATCCACCGCCAACGATCAACGATCAACGATTAACGATCAACGATTAACGATTAACGATTAACGATCAACGATTAACGATTAACGGTCTTCCGTCGAGCCACTGCTCCGGGGACCTTCAAAGGAAGGGAGGAGCGCTCGAGTCCGGGCGCGGGATGTGTCCGGAACGGCGGAGCCTGGACAGGGCCCTTGATTGCCGCGAATGTGGCTATGCGCGTGCTCTTCAAGAAGGAATAGCACCGAACGATTTGTTGACAAAAATAGCATCTTCTCGTATTATTGTAGTGTATGGATGCTCCAGTCGTTCGTGAAAGGAGCGCATCATGCCCACGAATGAGGATTTTCAGAAGGGAAGGCGTACGGGACGTTTCGCTGGCCCGGTGAGCATCCTTCTTGGTCTGATCCTGGTACTCGCCTCCTTCAACGGATCTTGGGGCCGTGCTTACGGGCAGACCGTGCCGACACCTACCCCCGCACCCCGGATCGCCGATCCGCAGATCTCCAAGACCGGTGACGTTACCTGCTGCTCGCCCGGAGACCCGGTCACCTTCACCATCGTCGTCACCAACGTGGGCACTGCGGATGCCACAAACGTGGTCGTCCGGGACACCCTTCCCCCGGAGCTCGAGCTGCGGGAGGTCACCACGACCAAAGGGACGGTGATCGTCTCCGGGAACTCGTTCCAGGTCAACATCGGGACGGTGTCTCCCGGGGAAATCGTGACGATTACCGTTCGCGCCGTCGTCGCCTCGTGGGCTCCGCTCGACACCGTGGTCACGAACACCGCCACCCTCGAATCCGACCAGGCGACGCGCCAGGATTCGTTCGACATCCTGCTCAAGGCCCCGGGAGCATGCCCCACCCCGGCGGTTCTTCCCCCGACGGGCGCTGTGCCTGAACCCGGGGGCGGTATCTCGCTCTGGCTGCTCCTGATCGGCATCCTGCTGCTCCTCGCGGGGATCGCGCTGACGCTGCACGGCAGGCGGAGTGCGAACCGGGCCTAGCGCGCAGCACGCAATTGGGATTGCACGTTCGGACAGGGAACGGAGTCCCGGCTGAATTCCGTGGAAGCCGTTTCCCACAGAGGTGATCGTTTGGAAATCCGTCGGTACCTCGCTGTCCTCCGGCGGTGGTGGTGGCTCCTCGTGGCGGCCGTGGTGCTCGCCGCCGGAAGCAGCTATGTCGCAAGCCGCTCCACCCCGCGCACCTACCGCACCCGCGCACGGGTGCTCGTGGGCGAAAGCATCCAGAGCCGCAACCCCGACTGGGCATCGATCAATACCGCCCAGCAGCTCGCGCTCACTTACGCGGAACTGGCGACCACACGTCCGGTGCTTCAGGGCGTGATCGATACCCTGGGCTTGCAGGCTTCGCCCGATGTCCTCCGGCAGATGATCGCGGTCAAGCTGGTCCAGGGTACCCAGATCCTCGACATCATGGTGGTCGATACCGATCCCGTGCGCGGTGCAGCGATCGCGAATGCGCTGGCGGAGGAGCTCATCCGCCAGGGCCCGGGAGGGTCGGCCAGCCCGGAGGCAAGCATCCGGCGGGATGTGGAAACGCAACTGCAGGACCTGAAGCAACGGATCGATTTTGCGAAACAGGAAATCCAGAACCTGGAAGATGCCATCCTTCAGGAAGACTCGGCCCGCGCGATCGCGGAACTGAAGAACCGGCGGGACCTCCTGCAACAACAGATCACGCAGTGGCAGAACACCTATGCTCAGCTCTATACGGCCTACACCGGTAACCAGGCGAACAAGTTGACCGTTGTGGAGCGCGCCGAGCCGAACTATACGCCGGTGGGGCCGCGCACGACGCTTAACGTCGCTCTGGCGGCGCTCATCGGCGGTATGCTCGCCGCGGGCGCCATCGTGCTGCTCGAATATCTGGACGATACGGTCAAGAGCGGGGACGAACTGACTGCCCTGACGGAGGCCCCATTCCTCGGAATCGTTCCGCGGATGAAGGAAGCCGAAGATGAATTCGGCCCCCTGGCGACGCTACACCACCCGCGGTCCGATGTGGCCGAATGTTTCCGTGTGCTTCGGACGAATCTCCAGTTCTCCAGCCTGGATCGCCCGCTGCGCACGCTCCTGGTCACCAGCCCGCAGCCCACGGAGGGAAAAAGCACGGTCGCGGCCAACCTGGGAGTGGTGTTTGCCCAGGCAGGACAACAGGTGATCCTCATCGACGCTGACCTGCGCCGCCCGGTGCTCCATCGCTACTTCCAGGTGTCCAACGAACTGGGACTTACGGGAACCCTGTTCGGGAACAAGAACCACCCGAGCAATGGCCTGGTGGCCACAGAGGTGGATAACCTCTATTTCCTGCCGAGCGGTCCCCTTCCGCCGAACCCTGCGGAGGTCGTTGCATCTCAGCGTATGGAAGCGCTGGTGCAGCAGCTGCAGCAAGCGGCCGACATCGTGATCCTGGATAGCCCCCCGCTGCTCACGGTCGCCGATGCCTCCATCCTGGCGGCGCGGGTCGACGGGGTGGTGTTGGTCACGGATTGCGGGGTCAGCCAGCGCACCGCGGTGCGTAAAGCCGCCGAAGCCCTTCGCCACGTGGGCGCAAGGCTATTGGGTACGGTCCTGAACCGGGTCGACACGCGCTCGGATGGCTACTATTACTACTACTATTACTACTATCGCTCGGCCTACGGCGAGAAAAAAGTACGCCGCAAACGAAAGCGCCGACAGGAAAAGAGCTCGGGGTCTCCTGCCGAAACTGCGCAGGGCTCTCACTCCTCAGGCTTCTCCGCTGAATAGGTGCGCAGCCACCGGTCAAAGCATCCCGCGTTCTGGAGGTGATGGATTCGCACGTCCAACGCCGCACGGCGCATCGGGCCGCTTCTCATCGTCCTCGGGGTCGTACTGGTCCTGCTGTGGCCCGCTCTCAAGGCGTGGCGGATCGGGCGCGCGGTACTGGGCCTGAAGGCGCGCTGGACCACCCTTCAGCAAGCCCTGGACGAGCCTTCACAGGATTTCCTGGCCGACATCGACCGATGGGAGGGCGAGATCCACGCGGCTGCGCGCGACCTTGCGGTGTTACGCTCCGAACTGGCCGTGCTGGATCCCGTACTCATGCGCCTCGATCGAGTATCCCGCTATGGGCCCGAACTTGCCGCCGTGCCCCATTTGAGCGCTATGGCCGCGGACCTCGCCGGGGCTGCCGCCGACCTTACAACGGTGCTTTCCAGCACTTTGCCTGTACTCGAGACCGACGGACGGTTCGTGTCCGCGGTAGAAGTCTTGCGGGAAAACTTGCCGTTGCTGACCCGCGCCCACGCACGGCTCCAGCATGCGGCCTACGAACGCACGTTTCTCGACCCCGCGCGCTGGGACGACCCGCCGCTTGCGGAACTGGCTCCCCTGGTCGAGAAAGTTGACGCTATACTGCCGGCCGCCAACCGGGGCCTCGGCCTTCTGATCGCGCTTCTCCCCCACGCCGATGCGCTTCTGGGCATGGATGCTCCCCGGCGCTACTTGCTTGTGGGGCAGAACAACTACGAGCTCCGGGCTACCGGCGGCTTTATGGGCTCGATGGGGCCGCTCGAAGTCTACCGCGGCGAGATCGTGTCCCTCGACTACCGCCGCTCCTACGACTGGGACAACCCGAACCGCGCCAAGATCCAGCCCCCCTCACCCTACGTACGGTATATGCGCTTCGGAGCCTGGTTCATCCGCGACGCCAACTTTGCTCCCGATTTCCGTGCGACGGCCCGGACCCTCCAGATGTTCTGGGAAAAGGACGGGCACGGAGCGCTGGACGGGGTGATCGCCGTCGACCTCACCGCGGTGCAGATGCTCCTGGAGGCCGTGGCACCACTGGAAGTCCCCGGATACGGCCTGCGGGTGGGCGGAACAGGTACCCTCGAGTCCATCTGGGAAAACTACCGGCAGGATCCAGGCTTTCTCACTGCGCTCACGCACGCCCTCTTCGACCGGCTGCAGGAGCCGGGGACGATCGCTCCGGGCCAACTGCAGGCGCTCCTGGGCGCCTTCGGCCGTGCGCTGGAAGAGAAGCACATCCTCCTGTACCTGAACGAACCGGAGGTGCAGGAAGCCATTGCCCGTGCAGGTTGGGGGGGCGCCATCCGCAGTGACGCCGGCGACTTTTTGATGGTCGTGGATTCGGACTTTTCCTATGCCGAGGTGAACCGGTTTATCGAGCAGGAAATCCGCTACCGAGTGACGCTGGATCCATCGCTGCGCGTGCAGGAAAGCACCGTTACCCTCTCCTACTGGAACCACTTCGACCGCTGGAGCAGCGCCGAAACACGCGAGCAGTTCGGCGGAGCCTGTTTCGACCCGAACACAGAGGACCTCGAGCCCCTCCCCGGCTGCTACGGGGACTATATCCGGATTTACGTCCCCCAGGGAAGCCGGTTCCTTGGGGCGACGGGGTTCGACGACGGTATGGAGTACCGGGACGAGTTCGGGCGCACCTGCATCGCGGGGTACCTGCGCGTCCTGCCCGGCGAGCAGCGCACCGTCTCGGTGAGCTATGTGCCTCCGGTAACCGCTTTGGGCGGGCAGTACTGGCTGGTGCTCGAGAAACAACCCGGGACCGACGCCGTGCCGGTCGAGGTGGAAATCACCATGGTGGGCTCCGCGCCCGAGCAGACCAGGCTTCTGACCGACCTGCGCACCGATCGCACCGTCGTCGCGCGCCGACAGGACGGCCGGCTCATCGCCTGGTCCTGGGGACCGGCCAGCCGGAGCTGGGATGAACGGCGCCGCGTACAGGAGGAGCAGTTCGCGGCAGGGTGGGAACTCTGGCAGGCCGGCCGTGCCGAAGAGGCGCTCGCTCGCTGGCAGGCTGCGCGTGTGCTGGACCTGGTGCTCGACCGCGCGAACCTGCTGCTCTTCCGGGGCGAGGCGACGGAGGCGGAGGCGTTGTGCCGCGCTGTACAGACGATCGACCCCTCTTCCGCCCGCGCGGCTTTCCTCCTCGGAGAGGCTCTGCAAGCGAAGGGAGACGAAGCAGGGGCCCGCAGCGCCTGGGAGGAAGCCGTGCGCCTGGACCCGGACAACCGTGCGGCGCGCCTGGAACTGGGGCTCTGGTACGAAGCGCAGGGGGATATCGAGCAGGCCTATGCCCACCTGCAGTATGCCGATCGCGCGGAGGCGACCCAGGCCCTCTGGCAGCGGGTATGGCCGTACCTGAACGGGGGCGAGGAGGCCGCGGGGCTGGCAGCGCTGGACCTGATCGTGCGCCTGGTCCCCGAGGACGCCAACGCCTGGATGGTCATAGCGTCTCGCTACCGGATGGCGAGGCGCTGTACGGAAGCACAGGCCGCGCTGGAGCAACTGTGGCGGGTCGCCCCGGGCGACATCCGGTATTACCTCGAGCGGGCCCAGCTTCTCGCCGCGCAGGGAAAAGGAACGGAAGCGCTTGAGGAGCTGGAGCAGGCGGTACAGGTGGCTCCCCGGAGCGCGGAGGCCTGGTTCCTGCTTGGACAAACGCGGCGGCAGCTCGGCAGGAAGGACGCCGTAGCGGCGCTGGAACAGGCATTCAGCCTTCACCCGAACGCCTGGTACGCGACCGAACTGGGGAACGCCTACCGCGAACAGGGGGAGCTGGACACCGCAGTGCGCATCTGGGAACGCGCGGTTGCCCTCCCGGGCCGAAACGCCTACACCTGGTGGACTCTGGGGCAGGGCTACGAAGCCCAGCAGCGGTGGGCGGACGCCGCAGAAGCGTACGCCCAGGCGTCTGCTCTGGAACCGAACAACGCCGAACTCTATGTCCTTCAGGCCCGTGCTTACACCCAGGCGGGGGATCGAGCGCGCGCGATCCGGGCCTGGGAAGCAGCGCTCGCGCTGCAACCGGACAACCTGGCCTGGCAGGAAGCCCTTGCCCGGTTGAAGGAATGATGGGCAAAAGCGTCTCGTGGCGGGATGCCCTTCGTACTTACCTCGGCCGTCAGGCCGAGAGCGTGCCCCGGTACTTCTGGGAACAGGGAGTGGTGAGTTGCCTGGGCTGGATCCCGGGGTTGCTGGGTCTTGCGCTGCGAGGTCTCTGCTACCGGTTGATCCTGCAGATGGAGGGCGTCGCCGCGATCGAAGCCGGGGTACGGCTGCGCTTTGCCAACCGGATCCGACTCGGGCGGGGGGTTTACCTCGATGAAGGCGTGTACATCCACGCCTGCCCAGGCGGCGTGGAGATCGGCGAGGGAACGATGGTGATGCACCACGCCGAGCTCCACGTGTACAACTTTCGCGACCTCCCGCACGCGGGCATCCGCATCGGACGGAACTCCCTGATCGGCGAATTCAACGTGCTGCGCGGCCAGGGGGGCATCACGATCGGGGACCGGGTCTACCTGGCACCCCTGGTGCAGATCCTGGCGGTGAACCATGTGTACGACGACCCCACACGTCCCTTCGTGGAACAGGGGATCACCGCCCAGGGGATCGTGATCGAGGACGATGTGTGGATCGGCGCCGGAGCCATCGTTCTCGACGGGGTCAGGATCGGGCAGGGGGCCGTCGTCGCTGCGGGAGCGGTGGTCACAGAGGATGTTCCCGCGCACGCGCTCGTGGCGGGCATACCGGCACGGGTCGTACGGATGATCGACGGCACCTGGCGGGCTACGCCGCCTGGAGTCCCGATCTACACGGCGCTCAAACGGTAGGCAAAGGCTATGGAACCGGCCGGCGGCCTGCACCTTTCGGTCATCATTCCCGCCTACAACGAAGAAAAGGCCATCCGCGAAGTTGTGGAGCGCGTGCTTGCGGTGGAACCCGCACTGCGGGGAACCGGCCTGCAGGGTTTAGAGGTCATCGTGGTGGACGATGGTTCCCAGGATGCCACCGCGCAGATCGTGCAGGGGTGTCCTCCGGCGCGGTTGCTGGCGCACGGCCGCAACCGCGGTTACGGTGCGGCGCTCAAGACCGGTTTCCGGCACGCGTCGGGGCAGCTGCTGGCGTTCCTCGACGCGGACGGCACCTACCCGCCCGAAGCGCTTCCCCAGCTGTGCCGGCACCTGCTGGAAGGGAAAGCCGACCTGGTGATCGGCTGCCGTATGGGCAATGCGGAAAGCCGGATGCCCGTTGTGCGGTGGCTCGGGAACCTCCTGTTCGCCGGGCTGCTCAGCCTCCTGGGGAACCACCCTGTTCGCGATAGCGCGAGCGGTATGCGTGTCCTGCGGCGGGAGATCCTGCCTTTGCTCTACCCGCTGCCGGACGGGCTGAACTTTACCCCGGCGATGAGCGCGCGGGCGCTCCACGAAGGGATCCGGGTGGTCGAAGTCCCCATCGCGTACGACGAGCGGGTGGGAGCGTCCAAGCTGCATCCCCTGCGGGACGGGGTGCGCTTCCTCGCTTCCATCCTGGAGACGGTGCTTTCGTACAACCCGGTGCGGCCGCTGGGCATCCTGGGCCTGGGCGGGATCGCACTGGCCCTGGCCTACTTCCTTGCCCTGCTGGGGATGCGTCTGTCCGGCGTGACCTACCTGGGGCCGTGGGGCACGCTGGGCGTCTTTGCCGCGCTCGTGCTGGCGGTCACGGGGGTCAGCCTGCTCACGCTGGGCGAGACGTTCAACCGGCTGGTGGCGCTGTTCCACCGGCGGCCGGTGCGCCAGGGGCTCTGGGGCCGGCCGGTCCTCCCCGCGGGGTTGGAGCGGCATTTCGGGTGGATGGGGGCGCTCTCGATCCTGGCCGGACTGGCGCTGGCCGGGGCCTGTATGGCGCTTACGTTGCGTGGCTGGCCGCTCCTGCGCCTGTGGCTGTACCTGGTGGGAAGCGCCGGGGCGGTCCTGATCGGGGTACAGCTCCTCATTTCGCGCCTCCTGGTGCACGTTCTGACGCGCTTGAGCCACCGGCAGGAGGCAGTGGAATCCGACCTTGGAAGCCGATGACGGTAGATACGAACCGGGGCCTTCGGGTGCACGAGCACGTTGCAGCGGTCGCCTTTCCCCGGGCGGACGAGGCGGTGCAGCAGCTCCGGCCGGAAGGAAAGGTCGACATCCTTTTCGTCAATCCGCCGGCCCCGGACGGCGGCATCTGGATCCGCTCCCAGCACCGGGTGGGCCGGCGCTCGCGGGAAGGGATGATCTGGCCGCAGGTCGACCTGGCCCAGATGGCCGCCCTTTTCCCGGACTATCGCGTGGCGATCGTGGACGCGATCGCGGACAGGATGGGGTGGAGAGCCTTCGAACGGCTCCTGCGGGAACAACAGCCTCGCTATTATGTCACTCAGGTTACGGGGCCGACGCTGCAGAACGACCTGTACGGCTGCTTCCTGGCGAAGAGCCTGGGGGCGCGGACGATCGCCTTCGGCACGCATGTGACGCCTCTTCCCGTGGAGACGATGCGGGCCTACCCGGTGCTCGATTTCGTGCTGCGCGGAGAGCCGGAGTTGACCCTGCGGGAACTGGTGGACCGGCTGGAGCACCCGGCCGGCCAGGACCCCTGGTCCCGCCTGGACCCGCCCTTCCGCGCCCGCCTGGAAAGGCTGTTCCACTCCTCGAACGCTCAACGATCAACGATTAACGATCAACGATCAACGATCAACGGTTTGGTCTGGCGACATGGCGACGAGATCGTGGTGAACCCGGACCGGCCGCTCATCCGTTGCCTGGACGACCTGCCGCTGCCCCGGCACGACCGTCTGCCGCTGCGGCGCTACCGGGCGCCGCTCGTGGGCGGGCCGTACGCCTTTGTCGTGACCAGCCGGGGCTGTCCGGCGGGTTGCCGGTTCTGCATCAAACACGTCAATTA
>JBDOIE010000077.1:0-22546 GCA_041082245.1 Chloroflexia bacterium | reverse complement strand
CGTCTCGAACGGCCGGTACTTCGCTAGCCCGCGAAACGACAACACCTTCGTGATCGCCGCCGTCAGCGTCGTCTTCCCATGGTCCACATGCCCAATCGTCCCTACGTTCACATGCGGCTTCGTCCGCTCGAACTTTGCCTTCGCCATTTCTTCACTCCTCGTGCGCTCGTTTTCCCGGACTAGTCCACCACATAGCCCCGAACCCGCGCGATGATCTCCCGGGCGACCTCCGGAGGCAGCTCCCGATAGTGGCTGAACTCCATCGAGTAACTCGCCCGTCCCTGAGTCAGGGAGCGCAGGCCCGTCGCGTATCCGAACATCGTCGCCAGCGGCACCTGAGCGCGCACGACCTGCGTGCCATCTCGCGCCTCGAAACCAAGGATCTCGGCGCGCCGGGCCGAAAGGTCGTTCAGCACTTCGCCCAGATATTCCTCCGGCAACACGACCTCGATCCGCATCACCGGCTCCAGCAGGGTCGGCGCAGCTCGTCTCACTCCTTCGCGCAGCGCCTGGCTGGCCGCCAGCTTGAAGCCCAGTTCGGAGGGCTCTTCCTCCCGGTAGGCACCGCCCAACAGGACGGCGCGGACATCCACCACCCGGTAACCGGCCAGCACTCCGGTATCCATCGCTTCCTGTATGCCCAGCCGGACCGCCGGCACGAACTCCGGCGGGACCTGCTCCGGCGGCGCACGGTTCTCGAAGGCGAACCCGCCGCCTCGCGGCAAGGGCTCGAGACGGAGCCGTACCTCGCCGTACAACAGCTTGGTACCGGCCTGCCGGGAGAAGACCCCCTCGACCTCCACTGCCCGTGTGATCGTCTCCCGGTAGGCTACCTGCGGCCGGCCGACGTTCGCCTCGACGTGGAATTCCCGCTTCAGGCGCTCGACCAGGATCTCCAGATGGAATTCGCCCATCCCGGAGATCAGGATCTGGCCGGTATCCTCATCGGTGCGCACCTGAAACGTCGGGTCCTCCTCGCTCAACGCCTGGAGCGCCGCCATCAGCCGGTCGTGGTCGGCCATCGTCTTGGCCTCGATGGCGACCGAGATCACGGGTTCCGGGAACCGCATCGGCTCCAGTACGACCGGATGTTCCGGGTCGCACAGGGTATCCCCCGTGAACGACTGCTTGAGCCCGATTGCGGCGGCGATGTCACCCGCATAGACCTCGGTGACATCCTCTCGCCGGTTGGCCTGCATCCGCACGAGCCGTCCGATCCGCTCGCTCCGGCCACGGGTGGCGTTGAACACGCGGTCACCCACCTTGAGCTGGCCCGAGTAGACGCGGAAATAGGCCAGCCTGCCGGCATACGGATCCGTAACGATCTTGAAGACCAGGGCAGCCAGAGGTTCGTCATCCTCCGCTGGCCTGGTCACGGCCTCCCCGTTGCGCGGGTCGGTTCCAACGACCGGCGGCACGTCCAGAGGCGAGGGCAGGTAATCCACAATGGCATCGAGCAGCGGCTGCACGCCCTTGTTCCGCAGCGCGGCCCCGCAGAGCACTGGCACCAGCTGCCCGCTCAGCGTGGCACGCCGCAGCGCCGCGCGCAGTTCCGCCGGCGTGATTTCCTCCTCTTCCAGGAACTTTTCCGTCAGACGATCGTCCGTCTCCGCGATCCGCTCGATCAGTTCTGCCCGTTGCGCTAGGAAGAGCTCTTCCAGCTCCTCCGGTACCGGCCGCACCTCCGGGCTGGCCCCCAACTCGTCGGTGTAGTAGAGGGCCTTCCCCTCGAGCAGATCGACGACTCCCTGGAAAGAGTCCTCGACACCGATGGGAATCTGCACCGCCAGGGGTCGGGCTCTTAGCCGCTCGCGGATCGTCTCCACCGCGTGCCAGAAGTCCGCCCCGACGCGATCCATCTTGTTAACAAAACAAATGCGCGGAACCCGATAACGGTCCGCCTGGCGCCAAACCGTCTCCGACTGCGGTTCGACGCCAGCCATGGCATCGAACACCACCACGCCCCCATCGAGCACCCGCAAGCTCCGCTCCACCTCGGCGGTGAAATCGACGTGCCCCGGCGTGTCGATGATGTTGATCTGATGGCCCCGCCACGTGCAACTGATGGCTGCTGCGGTGATCGTGACCCCACGCTCCCGCTCCTGCTCCATCCAGTCCGTGACGGTGGTGCCATCGTCCACATTCCCCATCCGATGGATCCGTCCAGTGTAGTAAAGGATCCGCTCGGTGGTCGTCGTCTTGCCGGCGTCGATGTGGGCGATGATCCCGATGTTTCGAATCAGTTGTAAAGGCAACGATCTGGGCATCGCTCTGTCGCTCGCTTCCTCGAAACCGGCCTATGCCCACCTTGTCCAGAGGGCCGGTCCGAGCATGCGAGCGGACGAGCGGCCCATTACCAGCGATAGTGGGCGAAGGCCTTGTTCGCTTCCGCCATCCGGTGCGTATCCTCGCGCCGCTTCACCGCCACCCCTGTACCGTTTGCGGCATCGATCAGTTCCGCAGCCAACCGCTCTGCGATCGAGCGCCCCGTGCGCGCCCGCGCCGCAGTGACGATCCAGCGCAACGAAAGCGCGGTCCTCCGGTGAGCCGGCACTTCGACCGGCACCTGATAGGTCGCGCCGCCCACCCGGCGAGGACGCACCTCGATCATCGGCGATGCGTTCCGCACCGCTTGCTCCAGCGCTTCCACCGGGTCGCGCTTCAGTTTCTGCGCCACAATCTCCAGCGCCTGGTAGACCGCCTTCTCCGCCTTGCTCTTCTTCCCGCGCATCATGACCTTGTTGATCAGGCTCTGCACGAGCACGCTGTTGAACTTCGGATCGGGCGGTACCGGCCTGCGCGTATATCGTGGTCGTCTCGGCATCGCTATCCTCGCACAATGAGGGGCCTGGTCAGCACAACGCCGCCATCGGCCCCTACTAGGCCCCTTTCTGCTTCGGAGCCTTCGTGCCGTACTTCGAACGGCCCTTCTTCCGGCCTTCAACACCCTGAGCGTCCAGCGTACCCCGCACGATGTGATACCGCACGCCCGGAAGGTCCTTCACCCGGCCTCCTCGCACGAGGACGACCGAGTGCTCTTGCAGGTTGTGCCCCTCACCCGGAATGTAGGCCGTGACCTCCACGCCGTTGGTCAACCGCACGCGCGCGATCTTGCGCAACGCAGAGTTCGGCTTCTTGGGGGTCATCGTGCGCACCTGGATGCACACGCCCCGCTTCTGCGGCGACCCGACCGGGCTGCGCGTGACCTTGTTGCGCAGGGCGTTGTAATGGAACCGCAGGGCGGGCGCCTTCGCCTTCTTCCGGATCGGTTGCCGACCCTTACGCACAAGCTGGTTGATCGTCGGCACGACACTTTCCTCCATCCGCCATCCGGCGGCGTTTTCAAAGAGAATGCCAAGCCGTAATTATATCACAGCTGTCCCTGCACGTCAAATCCGGCCGTTCTTGCGGCCGAACGGCTGGCGCATTATAGCACGAAAAGGCGTCCTGTCAAATCGGCCTCCCGCCTGGTTGTGCAACCCCTCGCCCTTGTGTTATGATACCGCCGGAGGTGACCGTGCGCGAGTATCTGTGCGGGGGCTTCGGCTGGTTCCTTCTTTCCGGCACGTTGGGCGTCTTTCTCGCCGGCCGGCTCAAACACAGCCTGCTTTCGCTCCTTACGCGCGCTTTTGGGCCACGCTTCGGCCTCGGGCTGTACGCGCTCCTTACGCTTCCCGGGTTCTTCCTCCACGAAGCTGCCCACCTTCTGGCCGCGCTCGCTCTGGGCGTTCCCGTGCGCCACGTTACTTTCATCCCGCGCCCCGACCCAGAGGGACTCTCCCTTGCAGCGTCTGTCGAGGTCATCCCCCGGGGACCGCTGCGCATGGCCGCGGTGGCCCTTGCCCCATTCCTTATGGGGACCGCTGTCCTCGCTTCCCTTACGGTGGTTTTTCCCTACGCCCCTGATGGCGTCTGCCCATGGACGCGACTTGCCAGGTGGGCAGGCTCGTGGAAAGGAGACCGCGAATTCTGGCCCCTGGCCTATGCGATTTGGGCCATCAGCAGCCATATGGCACCCAGCTGGAGCGACCTGAGACATTTCTGGAAGGGGGCCCTGATCGGGATACCACTACTTATCCTGGTCGGATGGAGCCTGATGCGCCTTTCGCCCGGTTTCGCCCCGATCTGGTACCAGGTGTGCACCCGCCTCGGTGACGGATTCGCCCTGGCGGCCGTCTGGAGCGCGGTATGCCTCCTTCCGACGGGTGTGCTCCTGTGGGCATCCCGAGGACGAAGATGATCCGACGCTTCCTCACCGCGAAACAGGAGGGGGAAGAAAGCCCCCTGCGTATCGAGCCGGCCCGCGCAGGCGACATCGCCGCGATCCGGCAGCTCCTGCACCGTTCGCGGCGGAGCTACAGCGGGCTCGGGGGAGCGATCCGGGAGGCCGTGCGCGACGACCTCGCCCTGGCCGCCTGGCAGGGAGAAAACCTGGCCGGCTTTGCCATTGTGCACGCCCAGGGGCCTCACGCAGCCTGGTTGCATGCCTTCGGGCTTTCCGAGGATGTAACCCCATCCGCTGTGGGCTTGCCCTTGCTCGACGCGCTGTGCCAGGAGCTGGCACAACAGGGGATCGTCTGCCTGGCCTATATGGACGAGCACGCCCTCCGTTGGTTGCGGCAGCTCCTCGAAGCAGGGGGCTTTGTGCGCGAGACGAGCGTGGTTGCCTACGAGACCGCTCTCATTGATCCTCCCAGCCTGGGAAACCGCGAAGTCCTGGTCCGGCCGGCCACACCAGCGGATATCCCGGCTGTCGCCGGATGCGACCAGAGGGCGTTCGGTCCCTTATGGGCCTACGGGGAGCGCATCTTTCACGCGGTCTTTGACCGCGTCGCCTGCTTCCTGGTGGCCGAGCAGCACGGCGACCTGGCCGGATACCTTATGGCCACACGCCACGGCGAAACGCACGCCCACATCGTCCGCCTCGCTGTCGACCCGGCCTGGCAGGGGCGGCAGGTAGCCGTGCGGCTTCTGGCCGAGGCGTTCCTGCGCTTTCGCGGGATGGGCCTGCGGACGGTGAGCCTGAATACCCAGCAGGAAAACGTACGCTCCCAGCGTCTCTACCGCTGGTTCGGGTTCCGACCCACGGGGGACTGCATCGGGGTATGGGTGCGCCGCCTGGTCGCAGAAGGCCGCAGGCTGGGGAACGAAACCGATCCCACCTAGAACCCCAGGGGCGTGAGCGTTCCCTGACGGCCAGCCCGAGTGCGGGTCAGGGTGCCTCGATCTCGAGAGGCAGACGGTACTGGCCCCCGGCCGGTACCGTCTGAAGGGCCGCCCCGACAAACCCCACAAAGAGGGGATGGGGACGGGTCGGACGGGAACGAAACTCGGGGTGGAACTGGGTGCCTACAAACCAGGGATGATCGCGCAGTTCCACGATTTCCACAAGCCGGCCATCGGGTGACGTTCCAGCCACAAGGAGTCCGGCTTTCTGAAGCGCTTCCCGATAGCGGTTGTTGAACTCGAAGCGGTGCCGGTGCCGTTCGTGCACGAGCGGCACCCCGTACGCTTCCGCCACCCGGGTGCCCGGCACGAGATGGCACGGATAGGCGCCCAGCCGCATCGTGCCGCCCTTTTCGTAGACATCACGCTGATCCGCCATCAGGTCGATCACCGGCGTCGAGGTGTGGGGGTCGAATTCTGTGCTGTTCGCGTCCGGTGCGGAGAGCACTTCTCGCGCGAATTCGATCGTGGCACACTGCATCCCCAGACACAGTCCAAGGAAGGGGATGCGGTTCTTGCGTGCATACCCCGCCGCGGCGATTTTGCCCTCGATGCCCCGGTGGCCGAAGCCACCCGGTACCACGATCCCCTGTACCCCACGCAGAACCGCTTCCGGCCCGCGCCGTTCGACCTCCTCCGCGGCTACCCACCGGATGCGCACGTCCACATCGTGATGCAGGCCGGCATGGCGGAGCGCCTCGCAAACGCTGATATAGGCGTCGCGCAGGGCGACGTATTTTCCCACCAGGGCGATCTCTACCTCGGGCTTCGGTTGACCGATCTTCTCCACCAGGCGTTTCCATGCATCGAGGTCGGGCTCGCGGTCCGGAAGACCGAGCCGCTGCACGATCAACCTCCCGAAGCCGAACTCCTCGAGCAACAGCGGCACCTGGTAGATGCTAGGCACGGTCACAAGCGGCACTACCGCTTCGGCATCGACATCACAGAACAGGGCAATCTTTTCCCGGATGCTTTCTGAGATCGGGTAGTCGGAGCGGCATACGATCGCATCCGGCTGAATCCCCACACGCCGCAGTTCCATCACGCTGTGTTGCGTCGGCTTGGTCTTGAGCTCGTCGGTCGCTGCAATGTAGGGAAGGAGCGTGAGGTGCACGTAGAGGACGTTGTCCCGGCCCGCATCCTTGCGCATCTGGCGGATCGCTTCCAGGAAGGGCAATCCCTCGATGTCGCCGACCGTACCTCCCACCTCGACGATCACGACTTCCGCATCCATCTCCCGCCCCACGGCGGCGATCCGCGCCTTGATCTCGTTGGTGATGTGTGGGATCACCTGGATCGTGCCGCCCAGGAAGTCGCCCCGGCGCTCCTGCTGGATGATCGCCGCGTACACTTGCCCCGTGGTCACGTTGCTGGCCCGGGTCAGGTTGACGTCGATGAAGCGCTCGTAGTGGCCAAGGTCGAGGTCCGTCTCCGCCCCGTCGTCAGTGACATAGACCTCGCCGTGCTGATAAGGGCTCATGGTGCCGGGATCGACGTTCAGGTACGGATCCAGCTTCTGTACCGCAACGCGGATCCCGCGGCTGCGCAGGAGAAGGCCGATCGAAGCTACCGTGATCCCCTTCCCGACCGAGGAGACCACACCGCCCGTACAGAAGATGTACTTGCGCACCTGCTACCCTCCCGGTTTCAGGACGACCAGCCGGGTCTCTTCCTCTGCCCCCGGCATTTCACCCGCGCCGATCCGCAGCGCTTCGATCGGCTCGACCGGCTTAACCCCCATCGCCTGGAGGAACGGCTCGACGCCGTCCAGGCGCAACCGGTTGCCCGGCGTGTGATAATGCATCGGAATGACGATGCGCGGCTCGATCTGCCCCACCACCTCGGCTGCCTGTACCCCGTTGAGGGAATGCTTGCCTCCCACCGGTACCATGAGCACGTCCACGTTGCCGATCTCGCCCAGTTCCTCGTCGCCGAGTGGATGTCCCAGGTCCCCCAGATGGCAGAGGGTGCCCTCGGACGACTCGATCAGATAGACCGTGTTCTTGCCGCGGTAACGACCCCGGTGGGCGTCCCGGTAGGTGCGGATGCCGAGCACAAAGATGCCGCCCACCTCGTACTCCCCAGGGCCAGAGATCACGAACGGCTCGCTCCGCAGGCCGCGCACCGCGGCGACGTTGTTGTGGTCCGGCTCGTCGTGGGAAACGGTCACGATATGCGCCGTCGGACGCCCCAGATTCAGGCCGACCTCGGGGCCGTACGGGTCGGTGAGCAGGATCCCCTCTTTCAATCGGATACGAAAACAGGCGTGCCCCAGCCACTGGATCTCGATCATCACGACCACCCCGTGTCGTCGATCGGCGTCATTCTACCGTGCCTTGCCGTAACGCGCAACCTCACCCGTCCAACAAGCACGGCTGCCGCCTCGCCTATTCTGAGGTCCGCTCACGCGGGCATTGCGTGCCGGGCGAAATCCGCGGCTCGAGCTCAGCATTGCTCACTGCATCTCCGCTCGAGCCTCCGCGCTACCAAGGGTGCGGTTATCCCACGCAGGGAAGAAGCCACCACGCAGCCTCGCGGACTTGTTCCGAGCGCCCCCTTCTCCCGGTCACAGGTGCGCCTCCCACACTCCCTACGTTTCCTCGCGCTCGAGCGGTTCGGCGTGCTGCTCCGTCCATACCCGGCGCACCACCGAATCTGCCGTCTGCAGGGAAAAACCGCGGCGCACGAGGTAGGCACGGAGGCGCCGGAAGAAGGCCGGCCGCTCGAGGCCCGAAAGGGAACGGGCCCGTGTCCGCGCTATCTCCAGTGCGAGTTCGGCCTCCTCCTGTCCGTCGAGGGCCTCGGCCAACACCTCCTCGATCACCGCCGGGGGAATCCCCTTACGGCGCAGCTCTGCACGCAAGCCCTCCCGTCCCCGCGGCCGCGAGGCCTGGCGCATCTCCACCCAGGAGCGCGCGAACGCCCGATCGTCTACCAGACCGGCGTCCAAAAGCTTTCCAAGCACCTCCTGCACCGTCTCGTCATCCTTTCCCCGCTCCCGCAGGTGCTGCTCGAGCTCAGCGCGGCTGCGCGGGCGGTAGGAAAGGAACCGCACTGCGTCCTGCAGTGCCTGGCGTTTCCCCTCGGCCCGACGCAGCGCCTCCAGGTCGGCCTCCGCGAGCTCCTGCCCGCGCCTCAGGCCATAGTCCTGGACGACCTCCAGGCTCAACGCCATGGAGAACTCGCCGTCCAGGTAGAGGTTCACACGGCGCGGGTTGCGCTTCTGCTGACGCAACCCGGTGATCACGTAGGGCAAGGGACCCTCCCGAGCTCTCCGAACGCCCCCGCGGCGCCTAGCCAGCGGGCCGCGCGACGTTCCGCCCGATGATCATCCGCTGCACCTCGCTGGTGCCTTCGCCGATCGTCATCAGGCGCACATCCCGGTAGATGCGCTCGACCGCGTATTCCTGGCTGTATCCGTAGCCGCCGTGGATCTGGACCGCCCGGTAGGCCACTCGTTCTGCCATCTCGCTCGTGTACAGCTTCGCCATAGAGGCTGCCACGGTGAACGACTGGCCCCGGTCCGCAAGCCACGCCGCATAATGGGTCATCAACCGGCCGGCCTGGATCTCGGTGGCCATATCGGCAAGCATAAACTGGATCGCCTGGTGTTCTGCGATCGGCCGGCCGAAAGCGACCCGCTGCCCCGCGTAACGCTGCGCCTCCTCGAAAGCCGCCTGTGCAAGCCCCACGGCAACCGCGCTGATCCCCACACGGCCGCGGTCGAGCACTGCGAGCGTCTGGTGGAGTCCCCGGCCCCGCTCACCCAGCAAGTTCTCCCGCGGAACCCGTACGCCGTCGAAGGTCAACGGATGTGCCGGGGACCCTCGCAGCCCCATTTTCTTCTCTTTGGGGCCGATCGTCAGACCAGGCCGGTCGCTTTCCACAAGCATCATAGAAAAGGAACGCGATCCGGCCCCGGGATCGGTACGCAGCAGCACCACGATGACCTCAGCCAGGCTGGCGTTCGTGATCCAGGCCTTCGCGCCATCGATGACCCATTCGTCCCCGTCCAACACCGCGGTCGTGCGGATCGCCGAGAGGTCGGAGCCAGCTTCCGGCTCCGTGAGCGCAAGACAACCGAACGATTCCCCCGACGCCAAGCGCGGCAGGAAGCGTGCCTGCTGCTCCGGCGTGCCCCACAGGACGATCGGAAGCGCACCCAGACAGACGTGGGCCTCCAGAGCCAGGGCAGTGGACCCACACCCTCGCGCGATTTCTTCCAGCACGAGCGCGATGCTCAGATGGTCGAGCGGCGCCCCGCCGTAGGCCTCCGGGATCGACATGCCCATCAGCCCCAGCGTCGCCATCTGGCGTACGACCTCGGGGGCGAGCCGCTCCTCCTGATCCGTCGCATGGGCTCGTGGCTTGAGCTCGCGCTCCGCAAACTCCCGGACCATCCCCTGTAGAAGGACCTGCTCCCCGGTCAGAGAAAAGTCCATCGCGCGCCTCCATCACTGAGGAGCACGGCACGCGCTCCTGTAAAGGCCGATGGGCACATCAAGCCCAGCGAACACGGACGGGCTTGAGGCAGCAAAGACCCTGACCGAGGACCCCGCGACTAGACCTCGTCGAGCAGCTCTTCTTCCTCTTCCTCCCCGGCGGTGATCGTCGGCGGAAGGACTGTCGCGGTTGCGCGGATCTGGGCCTCGATGGCTTGCGCGACCTCCGGATGTTCCTTCAGATACTGCCGCGCCCCCTCGCGCCCCTGCCCCAGCCGCTCTTCGCCGAAGTAGTAGAACGAACCGGTCTTGGTGACGATGCCCAGGTCCGTTCCCACGTCGAGGAGGTTACCTTCTTTGGAGATCCCTTCGTTGTAGAGGATATCGAACTCGGCCTGCCGGAAAGGCGGCGCCACCTTGTTCTTCACCACCTTGACCCGCACGCGGCTGCCGATCGTCTCGTTTCCGCGCTTGATGGCCTCGAGCCGGCGAATATCCAGACGGACCGAGGCGTAGAACTTGAGCGCACGGCCGCCGCTCGTGGTCTCCGGATTGCCGAAAACGATGCCGATCTTCTCGCGGAGCTGGTTGATAAAGATCACCGCGGTTTTGGACTTGGCGATCGCCCCGGAGAGTTTGCGGAGTGCCTGCGACATCATGCGCGCCTGCAACCCTGGCAGGGAATCTCCCATATCGCCTTCCAGCTCCGCCCGCGGCACCAGCGCGGCAACCGAGTCTACGACCACTACATCGACGGCGCCACTGCGGACCAGTGCTTCGCAGATTTCCAGCGCTTGTTCCCCTGTGTCCGGCTGCGAGATCAAGAGCTCATCCAGGTTCACCCCGCATGCGGCCATGTACTTCGGGTCAACCGCATGTTCCACGTCGATGTAGGCCGCCACCCCCCCCAGCCGTTGCGCCTCCGCCACGATATGTTGCGCCAGGGTGGTTTTTCCCGAAGCATCCGGCCCGAAGATCTCCGTCACGCGTCCACGCGGGATACCGCCAACGCCGAGGGCCAGGTCCAACGCGATGGAACCGGTCGGAATGACCGACACTTCCAGCCGCTCCGATGCTTCCCCCATGCGCATGATCGAACCCTTTCCAAACCGCCGGTCAATCTGGCTGATGGCCGCCGCCAACGCTTTGCTGCGCTGCTCATCCATCGATCGCCCCTCCTGCAGTTCGTCTGCCCGCACGCCACGGCAGTGCCCGTGCATTGCCAAGATACATTATAGCACATCTGTTCCATTCCTGCAAGGCACCTGCCGCGACCATTCTAGAACAGGAGCCTCCTTTTGTCAACACTGCGTGCAAGTCGTGGCAATATTCCTGACCATGATTCGGGACACCTACAATGCGGTTCTCAAACGCGCCCCACCAAACGCTCGTACAGTGTTCGAATGCGCTCGAACACATGGTCCCAGGTCATCCCGCGCAGCACCTTTTCCCGACCCCGTAACCCCATCTCGCGACGCAGCTCGGGGTCCCCCAGGAGGCGCTCGAGCGCCCGGGCCAATCCCGCGACATCGCCGAATTCCACGAGCAGGCCGTCCACGCCGTCTGCGATGACCGCCGGAACCCCACCGGCACGCGCTCCGATCACGGGCACCCCGTTCGCCCAGGCCTCGAGGTACACGATCCCGAACGAGTCCGTGCAGGAGGGCATACAGAAGATATCGCCGGCCGCCAGCAGGTCGCGCTTTTCCCTCTCATCGATGAATCCCAGCCAGAGCAGCCGGCCCCGTTCTTCTGCAGCCACCCGCTCCAGCCAGCGGCGCAACGGGCTCAAAGGAAGGCCGGCGAGCACGAGGTGCACCTGCTTCCCGGATGCCCAGAGCCGACGCATCGCCTCGACGAGCTGCACCGTGCCTTTGTCGCGGGCCAGGGTGCCGATGTAGAAGACAATCGGCCACTCCAGCCCGTGCCGTGCGCGGAAACGCGCGCCGTCGCCCCCCTGCACCGAAGCCGGGTCGATCCCGGCGCCCGTACAGTAGAGCCGATCCTGGGCAACGCCCAGACGCGCCAGAAGCGCACTTTCCAGTTCCGTCTGTGTGACGACAGCATCCGCCGCACGGAGGATCTCCACCTGGTGCCGCATCGTGTAGTACCGCTGTACCCTCCGCTGCCCGGGCGCGCCCAGGTGAGTGAAGGGCGTCACCACGAAGGGGATACCCTTCGCCCGGGCAAAGGCGAGGGCCGGTGCGAGCATAAAGTCGAGCGTGATGTTCGCCCCGTTCACCAGGTCGAAGCCGCTATCGGCGTGTGCAAGATATGTCTCCAGTTCAGGTACAGACGGGGTGAAGCGCGCCATCTGCCGGAGGAGCGGCGTCGTGTCCCACGGCAGGTCGGAGATCTCGGCCATCAGGCGGCGATACACGCTGAAGAGAAACGCGCTCTCCAGACGTCTGCGGACGGGAAAGCGCAACACGCGCACGCCGCGGATCGTTTCCTCTCCTGGCCCCACCGTCCGCCGGCCGGCCGACCAGAAATGCTCCAGCTCCCCCGCATCCGTGGTGACTACGGTCACCGAGTGGCCGGCCTTGACCCATCGCTCCGAGATCTCCTGGAAGAAACGCTGGGAGCCGCCGATCCACGGGTAATAGCCCTGGATGACGTGGAGCACATGCATGGTCGGCCTCTACCGAGCAACGCACCTACGGCCCGAAGATCATCCGCAGCGCGATCAGGAGCAGCGCCACTCCAAAAATCCGTCGTAACGCAGGGTCGGTCAACCGCACGGCCAGCTGGGCCCCCAGGAGCCCGCCCAGGAAAAAGCCCAGGCACACTAACCCTGCGATGCGCAGGTTCACGTACCCGTGCTTGTAGTAGGTCCAGGCAGCCAACAGGCCGATCGGCGGTACGAGCAGCGCAAGGGTCGTCCCCTGAGCCTGGTGCTGGGAAAGCCCAAAGAGATACACCAGTGCCGGCACGATGATAACGCCGCCCCCGATGCCCACCAAGCCGCTGATCGTTCCCGCCGCCAGACCGAGGATCACGTACAGAACAAGCTGTGCCATGGAGCCCCTCACCAGCATCACCCTGTCCGCCAGTCTACCACGAAAACCGGGCGGTGGCAAACGGCAGGGCCCCACTTTTCAAAGTGAAAGCGGACTCGTGGCCAGTATACAAGCCCGTGGCGATTTTCAGCTCGCGACCGTACCGCCATCCTTCGGACTTGCCCGTCCCGGAAGCCTCTGAAGCGGGGGCTGGGTAGGCAAGGCAGTGCCCTCGCCTACCCGGCCCTTCGAGGCAAGATCGCCGTTCTCGGCTCGCTACCATCGGACTGTCCGCTGGAAACTGGCGACACGGGGACCGGGCGCGCGCCATAGTTGGCTCAAGAAGGAGCCGTCGCTGTGGCACGCTCCCGAACAAGGAAACCACTGCGCGGCCGAAGAAGCCCTGCTCCGGATAGCCTCGCGGAGGATCTAGTGCTTCCAGGTCTTTCGACCATGGAGCTGAGTCTTCTGCCCCTGCGGGGTCGGGGTGCCACGCTCTTCCTGCCCGGGCGGTTCCTCTTTCCCGTGACCCGGGGAGGCCGGGCGTTCCTTCCCCAGCGCCTGGCGCGCCCGCTCGTGGCCCCGACGCGATTTCTCCAGTGCCCGCTGGAGCCCTGCGCGCGCCGCTTCGGGCGCGGATTCCAGCACCCGGTCCAGCACCGCCTGCTGGCGGGCGGTCAGCTCCAGGAAACGTTCAAGGAGGACACGGCGGTCCGGCTCCGGTACCCGTTCGATTTCCGTGGCGGCGGCCTCCGTCTGCGCCTCCAGATCCGCCAGCAGCGATGCCGGACAATCCCCTTGCGGGCAGAGGTGCAGTGTTTCCTCAAGCCGCCGATCGGCGAACCGCATCAGTAGTGTAGAACGCGCCTGCGCCTCGGTGGTCCAACGCAAGCGCAGCTCTTCGCTCCACCGCTTCAGCGGGTAAAGGGGCTGCCCGGGCAGGCTCTGCCCCGCTGCCCAGGCGGTGCCACCCCCAAGGGCAAGCAAGAGGGCCAGGAGAGACGCCACCACCCACGCCCACCGCAGGGCCGGCCGATGCCGCTTCTTCTCCGCCAGACGTTCCCGGATGCGCACCAGGCATGCGGGGCTCGGCTCCGGGGGAGAGAAACGCTCGAACTGAGCCGCGATCTCGAGCAAAGGGGCGATGCCCGATCGCTGTACCTCGGGCCGCGCGAAGCACTCGTCCCACGACGCGTGCCCCGACTGTACCTCGTCCACACAGGCGGCAAGCAGTTCGTGTTCCGAAACGCTACGCGCCTTATTTTCGTTGGACCCGACTTTCCGCCCCATCTTCCTGCTCCAGTAAGCGTTTCAATTCCCGAAGCGCCCGGTGCTGCATCACCCGCACCGCTCCTTCGCTGCGTCCGATGATCCGTGCCACCTCGGCGTGCGACAACCGCTCGACAAACCGCAGGACCAGGACCTGCTGCTGGATCTCGGGAAGTTGCCCTACAAGACGCCGCAACTGCTCTGCCCTCCACCGCTCCTCGGCGACTTCCTCGGGTCCAGCCGAAGATTCGGTCAGGTCACCGGCGAGCGGCTCCATGGGGCGCCGACGCTTCCTCCGGAAAGCGTCCGCGACACGCGCCGCAGCGATCCGGTAGAGCCAGGCGGAGAACGGAAGCCCCCGTTCGCGAAAGCGGGGCAACGCTTCCAGCGCCCGCACGAAGACATCCGCCGTCACGTCTTCTGCCTGCTCCACATCGCCCAGACGGTAGTACACATAACGATACACCGCGTGAGCATACCGCCGGTAGAGCTCTCCGATGGCCTCACCGTCTCCGCGTCGGGCTCGTTCCAACCAGCTACGTTCTTGGTCCTCCTGGGTCACCGGTGCGCTCCATGTCCATCCGCTATGCAAACCGCTCGTGACGTGCTATCGTTACAGACTGTTGTAACGTTTCCGCACGCGAAGCGGTTTTCCAGGTGACAGGTTTGAAAGGAGGTGGATGATGAAGCTGTATCTCCCCATTGCCGTCGTGCTGGTAATCGCCCTGTTGTTACCCTCTCCGGTTGGTGCAGCTCCCTCTTTCGACAGCCCGCCCGCAGCCCCACTTGCCGCGATGGCGCCGGCGCCCCACCCGCTCGCTGCGACCTCCGCGGTCACGGGGACGACCCATCTGACCGGAACGCTCCGTATTGCCACCCTGCTTGCGACCTATTTCGACCGCGACGTTCAAGAAATCCTGGATCTCCATGCGCGGGATCTCGGGTTTGGTTGTATCGCCAAGGCGCTCTTTATCGCGGTCGAGGCGAATGTCCCCCTATCCCAGGTGCTCGATATGCACCTTGCGGGCATCGGCTGGGGCGAGATCCGGCAGAGCCTGGGCCTGCCGGCCCAAATGCCCCACGCCTCTCTGGGACAGGTGATCGGTAAGGGACACGGCCGAAAGGGAAGCGATTGGGTGCCACCCGGGCTCGCAAAGAAAGGGCTGACGCGCGAAAAGCCGTTCAAGTTGCGGGCGGGGGGACGCTAACACATCGCATCGACCAAGCGGGAAACGGCTCTTGTGCCGTTCCCCGCTTACACCGTTACGAATCCTCCACGATCTCGATGGTGCTGCGGATGGGAGCCGACTGGCGCAGCATTGCCCCCACGGAGCAATACTTTTCCTCCGAAAGCGCGACGGCGCGTTCCACCGCGCGTCGATCGACGCCTTCCCCTCGCACGCGGTAGATCACCTCGAAAGAGGTATACACCTTCGGGTGCTCGTCGGCACGCTCCGCACGCACCACCACCTCCAGTCCCCGAACCGGCTGTCGCTGCTTCTGCAGGATCGAGATAACATCCATCCCTGTGCAGCCCGCTAGCGCGATGAGTAGCAGCCCCATCGGGCTGGGGCCGGCGTTCTCCCCCTGCGGGCTATCGATGAGCAAACGGTGCCCGCTCGGGGCCACGGCCTCGAAGCGGAGGCCTTCCTGCCAGACGACGCGTGCTTCCACCATTGGTTTCTCCTCACGATCCCGAGCCCGACAGGGCCCGCTTCCGCTACGGCTGCGACAAATACGTGCGCGCCCAGGGCACGACCTCCTCCAGAGGCACGACCCGCGCTGCGTCACGTGGCTCTTCGCGCGCTTTTACCTCCACTCCGCCCGAAGCGAGCGCGCGCCGGCTTACGGCGATCCTCAGGGGTGCGCCCAGCAGATCAGCATCTGCGAGCTTGACACCAGCGCTCTCCGCGCGGTCGTCGAACAGCACGCTCAGGCCGGCCTCAGCAAGTTCGCGGTGGAGTGCCTCGCCGGCTGCCGCCACCTCTTCCCCTTCGCCCAGCAGTACAAGGTGCACCTGGTATGGTGCCACCTCGGGCGGCCAGCAGATCCCAGCGCCGTCGTGGTGCTGCTCGACGCAGACAACGACGGCGCGGTCCAGCTCGATGTCTGCGCAGGCGAGCAACAGCGGACGCTCACGGCCCGTAGCGTCCTGAAAGGTCAGGCCCTCTCCCCAGGCGCTTCCGGGCACCCAGGTGCGCGCAAGCGCGGTCGCCTCCCTCTCTTTCAGCGGCGCTCCGCAGCGTGGGCACGGATCCCCTTCCTGGGCGAGCACGATGTCCCCGACGATGTCCGCGACATAGTCCCGGCCATAGTTCACGTTACGCAGGTGCACGTCCTCCCGGTTCGCGCCGGCAACGAGGTTCGGCGAATGGGGAATGAGGTCGTCGGCCACCACAAGCACCTGACCGATGCCGGCCTCGGGAGCGCTGCGGCGGATACCGATGGGCGAAGCGTACCCCGGGGACGCGCCCAAGGCGGCAATCTCGGCCTCCTGGGCCGGACGAAGTTCGCGCGCTCCGACCAGCCGGGCCAGCTTCGCTTCGTTCACCTCCATATCTCCCCGCACGATGGCAAAAAGGAACCGTTCTCCGGCCATGCGGAACACCGCCTTGGCCGTGCGCTCCTTCGGCACCCCCAGGTACTCCGCCAGGGCGGCGATCGTGTGGCATCCGGGCGTCTCGACCTCCTCCAACGGCAGCATCTCCTCGCTGGCCGGTCGGTCCTTTGCCCTGGCGGCGACCGCAACCTCCGCCGCGTACCTGCAGCTCGTACACTGCAGGAAGGGGGTGCCTCCCGGCAGGTCCGGGGCCAGATAGGCTACCCCGGGCACAGCCCCCGGCTCGATGGCCGTCTCGGCAGCGATCGTGTCCAGGCCCCACCCGGCACATGTCTGCTGGACGATCGCGCCCAGTCGTTCGGCCGCTTCCGCAAGCGCGGCCTCGTCGGGGCAGAGAGAAACCACTTCGACGACCCACCGCTCCCCCGCGCCCAGGATGCCACCCGTTCCGGTCGCAGGGCGCGCGCGCACGGCGTAGAGGGTCAGAGGCAGCAGGCGGTGGGAGCGGAGCTCGTGCCGCAGATGGTGCACCAGGAGCGGCAGGCCGGATTCGGGGAGAAACACCGGCCGGCCGGCCCGATCGCGCAACCGCAGCCCGGGCAACGTCCCGAGCAGTGAGGACATGTCGGGCAGCTCTCCGAACAGGGGCCCGAACGACGCTTCCTGTGCCCCGGACTCCGCAAGCCTTCGCTCGAGTGTCGTGAGGAAGCGCCGACGCGCCCGCTGCCCGTAGGGCAACCAGAGGAAGCCACCGTTTCCGAAAGGACGCACCAGGCCGGCGCGCAACATGAGGGCATAGCCTGGAGTCTCGGCGCTTGCGGGCGGCTGACGCAGCGTACCGGGGAAAAAGCGGGATAAACGCATAGCGAGGCTCCTCGTTCGCTCGGATTCTCTCGGTCGCGTCCAGGATTATAGCACGTCGCGCTTCTGCGCGTCAAAGAGGCGTTCTACAGCCGCTTCAAGGTGGCACAGACGCTGTTCGAGCCGCTCCCAGTCCGCACGAGTGGGCAAGCCTGCTGCAGCCGCGGCTACCCGCACACCTTCCTCCAGCGGCAGGCGGCTCAAACGGATCAGCGCGCGCAACGCCGAAGCGAGCGCGTCCAGGACCGCGCTTTCGTGCGTAGCCAGCCCACGGGCCACAATCTGCGCCAGCACCTCAGCAGTGATTTCCCGGCCGGTTGGATGGTCCAGAATGCACACGGGCTCGCCCGAGCGCACAAGGGCGGCGATCTCTTCTAGCCCGATGTACCGGTGACCCTGTACGTGGTAGAACTTGCGGTTCGCGTACCGGCGGACGGTATGCACGTCGTTTCCTCAGCGACGGAGGGCAGGATAGAGCTCGCGCTATGTCTCGTGCTTCTCCCTGAGGAGCGCCTCAACGCGCTCCGTAAGCCGGTCCAGCCGCTCTTCGAGGGATTGGAGATCGGCACGCGTGGGGACCCCGATCGTCTGCAGCGCCTCGCCGAGCCGCTCATGCAGATGGGAGCGAATTTTCCCTGCTCGCCCCCCCCGCCGTTCGCGCATCTCGCTCAGGAGCTTGCGCGCCTGTTCTTCCGCGAGTTCGCCGCGCTCGACGAGGCGGTCTAGGAATGCGTGGGCCTCATCGTGAGCGAGCGCCGCTGCTCCAATCCCGGCCAGGAGCACGCGCCGCGTGAGCTGGAAGAGGTCCTTCTTGCTCGGCTCCGCCTCACGCGCCTTCCTCCGCTTTGGGGTCGTACTTTCGGCCATATCCCACCTCCTGCGCACGTGCGCATATGACGCAATGCGTCAATACCATCATACCGCAAGCCCGGTCATCTGTCAACTGCTGACCAGGGCGTTTTTCCATCGGAGGTGTTGGGCGTCGATGTATCGAGATCCGAACAGGCCACCCGGAGGTCAGGCGAGCGGCCAACCGGGTGCACCGGCCGGCTTCTGGGTTTCGATAGGCGGCACGCTGCGCATGCCGCTACCTTTCGATCCGGCACCGCGCAACCGGCACAGCCGGCCGGCGCCTTCGGGGCCTCGATACGGCCGCTGCGCGGCCTACTCGACCGCTGAAAGTGCCGGTACCAGGTAAGCTTCGGGTGAGGATAGGACGACGTTCCGGCCCTCTCGTGGAACACAGCCCTGGTTGGACGGAGCGATCATTGACTTTCGCCTGGCGATATGGTAAGATATAGGTGTGAGGAGCAGTGTACGGCAGCGGGTGATACCCACAGGTAAAAGGAGCGTCTGCCATGGGCAAGGGGCGGATTCTCACCCGGCTGGTTTCCCCGTGTCTCTTGATCATCCTCGTCCTGCCTTCCTTCGGGCCTGTCCATCCTCACTTCCCCCCCCCCATTAGCCGCAACGTCCGGTGAAACGATGATCTCTGCGGCACCTCTCCCACCCCAGACGCGCCCCGCGGTGCTCAGTCTGCGGCTGGAAGGGGTGCCGGAGACGGTGGCTGCGGGGGAACCGGTAACGGTGACGGTGGTGCTGCGTAACGAAGGGGAGCGGCCGGCCCGGCAGGTGGTGGTGGAGGGGGTACTGCCGGCGGGGCTGGAGTGCCCGCGCTGTGGGGCGTGTTACCAGCCGGGCGGACGGCGTCTGGGGTGGGATTGGGCGGTGCTGGGGCCCGGGGAAACGATCACGCGCAGCGTGGTGCTGGTGGCAGGGGAGGAGGCAGCCTGGGAGGGTGGGGCGGCGCTTGTGCTGCGCGCGCGGGCGGAGGAGGGTGAGACGCAGGGGAGCGTGGTGGTGCGGGTGCGGTACCCGGTGCCCGATAGGCCGAGCGAGGGGGTAATACCGCCGGGGAGGGGCGGGGAAGTGACCTCGGGCGATGGTCGGCTGCGGCTTTCCTTCCCGGTGGAGGCGGCGGGGGTGACGTTGACGGTGGCGTATCGGCCGAGCGGGACGGCGCCGCTGGAGGGGTGGATGGTGCCGCTGCGTCGCTTCCAGGTGGAGGTGCGGGACGAACGGGGGGAGGAGGTGCACGCCCTCGGGGCGCCGGTGCAGATCGTCTGGCGGTACACTTTCGGGGAAGTGGTGGGGTTGGATGCGGCGCGGGAGCTTTTCCTGGCGCGGTGGGACGAGGAGGCGCAGGCGTGGGTACAGCTCCCCTCGCGCGTCGTGGAGGAGGAGCATCTTCTGGTGGGGGAGACGGAGCATTTCTCCGAGATTCTGGCGGGGTATGTGGAGCTTCCGAGCGACGACTATCTCCCCCAGTTGCAGGGCTTTCAGGAGATCGACCTCTTTTCGGGGGCGGCCTCGTATGCCTATCCGATCGAGCTTCCTCCTGGGCGGGGCGGGCTGAGTCCGCGGCTCACCCTTTCGTATTCCAGCGGGAGCGTGGACTGGCCGGCGCGGGCCTGGGATCCGGAGGTGCAGGCGGGGTGGGTGGGATACGGCTGGAGTCTGGAGACCGGGTCGATCGGGCGGGCGAATGTGGGAGGATTTGGCTACCGGAGCGACTGCACGGCAGGAAGCGCCTATACGGCGGGGGATGTCTTTACCCTGGTGCTGAACGGGAGCGGGAACGACCTGGTGAAGGGGGCGGATGGTTATTACCACACCGCCGAGGAGCAGTTCTGGCGCATCCAGAAAGATGCGGACGGGTGGCGGGTATGGACGAAGGACGGGACGCTGTATCTTTTCACCACCCCGCTCTACCAGATGGTCTGCTCGGGGTGCCAGGATCCGTGCAACCAGGGGCAGGCGCAGGTGTACAAATGGCTGCTGAGCGCGGTGGAGGACCGGCACGGGAACCGGATCGACTATAGCTACTTCCTGGATCAGGGGACGAACTGTCGGGGGACGATGGTCTACCGGGCGGCCTATCCGGCGACGATCTCCTACAACGGGGGCCGGATGACGGTGCACTTTGAGCTGGGGGATCGTACCGACCTGTATGCGCCCCAGCGCTCGGGGCGGTATCCCGACCGTTTCCTGCAGCAGAAGCGGCTGGATCGGATCGAGGTGAAGGTAGACGGGGTGCTGGTGCGCCGCTACAAGCTCGACTACGACTACTCCACCTACGACGACAAGCTGGACGACGGGGTGGCGAAGGGGAAGCTCACTTTGAAGGGGATCCAGGCGTGCGGGACGCTCGACAACGGGCAGAGCTGGCTGTGTCTGCCGCAGACGACCTTCGAGTACTACCCCACGGGGACGGCGCAGAACCCGCAGGTGGGGCGGAACCGCTTGAAGAGCGTGGCGAACGGCTATGGGGGGAAGGTGACCTTCGTCTACGAGGAGGTGCCGCTCTTCCCGTACCGCAACCGGGTGGTGGAGCGCACGGTGGAGGATGGGATGGGGGGAAGCGGGAGCTGGAGCTACCAGTACCAGGGGGAGGCGCGCAACAGCCCCAACATCCCCGGGTACTGCAGCGGGACCTCGGACGATGCCGGGACGGCCAGACCGCGCACGCGTCCGAACCAGGAGTTCCGGGGGCACGCCCGGGTGACGGTGACCGATCCCGAGGGGAACGTACAGGTGCACTACTTCCATCAGGACGATACCTTGCGGGGGAAGGAGTACAAGGCAGAGTATCGGGATGAGGCGGGGAAGCTCTACCGGGAGGTGCTTTCGGACCACACCTGTGCGGCGATTGCGGTGGATGCGAACCAGGGAGGATACACCTGGGTGGAGCCGGAGGTAGCCTTTGTATACGTTTCGCAGGAGCGGGACCGGGCCTACCGGGCGGACGGCTCCTCCTACCAGGAGCGGAAGACGGCCTACGGGTACGATCCGGCGCTGCAGGGGGGTACGCAGTACGGGAACCTGACCACGGTGCAGGAGTACGATGGGGAGGGGAACCTCTACCGCACCACCCGGCGCTGGTACTGTCCCAACGCGAGCCTGTGGATCGTGGACCGGATGAACGCCGAGGGGGTGTGGGCGGGGGACTGGGGGTCTCCCCCGAGCTATCTTCCGGAGAGCGCGAGCTGGTACTATTACGATGGGGCGGCAAGCCACCTGACGTGTCCGGCGAGCAAGGGGGAATTGACGCGGGTGCAGCGGCTGCAGTACAATCGGACCCAGGATGGCTGGACCTACTGGGACACGGCGGAGACGGCTTACGGCTACGATTCGTACGGGAACCGCAGCTCGGAGACGGTCTATGCCGGCTACGGGCAGATGCGGCAGCAGGGGACGACGATCGAGCGGGTGAGCCAGCCGACCCTGCCGCGCACCACGCAGATCGACTACAACGCCTCCGGGAGCGGCTTTCACCTCTATCCGGAGCGGGTGGTCTACCCCATCGGGAGCCTGGTGGAGCAGGCGAGCTACAACTACCGGCTGGGGATGTTGAGCTCGTACACCGACTTCAACGGGGATACGACGAGTTGGGAATACGACGCGCTGGGTCGGGTGGTGAAGGTGGTGCGGCCGGGGGATAGCTCGGCTTACCCCACGGTGCAGGTTTCCTACCTGGAGTGGGGGACGCCGGGGATGCAGCGGGTGCTGGTGCAGCAGCGGGAGGTTTCGGGTCAGGTCGGCACGCGGGAGGAGGAGCGCTACTTCGACGGGCTGGGGCGGCCGATCCAGGTGCAGGAGGAGGGGGACGGGGGGCAGGAGGTGATCCGGACCACACTCTACGATGCGCTGGGGCGGAAGAAGGCGGAGGTGGTGCCGTACTTTGCTGCGGCGGGGAGCGGCTACCGGGATCCGGGGAGCAATCCCCGGACGGAGATGGGTTATGATGCCCTGGGGCGGACGGTGGTGGTAACGAACACCGATGGGACGGTGGTGAAGACGCGCTACAGCGGGTGGCAGGTGGCGACGATCGACGAACACGGCCATATGGTGATCCGGGAGAGCGATGCGCTGGGGCGGCTGATCCGGGTGAAGGAGTACACGGGCAGCTTCAGCGAGCCGGACTGGGGCAATCTGCCCACGCCGTATGCCACGACGAACTACGGTTACGATGTGCGGGACCAGCTGACCGGGGTGGTGGATGCGGCGGGGAACGAGACGCAAATCTTCTACGATATGCTGGGGCGGAAGGTGCAGATGAACGACCCGGATATGGGGGTGTGGACGTATGGCTACGATGCGGCGGGGAACCTGGTGTGGCAGCGGGATGC
>JBDOIE010000016.1:0-15908 GCA_041082245.1 Chloroflexia bacterium | reverse complement strand
TCACTTGACCGCTCGCGCCGCCGGGTGTATCATAAGGCGCGCTTGTGGGAAGCGGGCGCAGAACACGAAAAGGAGACCATATGGGCAAGATCCGTGTCGCGATCATCGGCGTCGGCAACTGTGCCTCGGCCCTCGTTCAGGGCGTCTACTTCTACCGGGATGCGCCGGCCGATGCCTTCATCCCGGGCCTGATGCACACCGTCCTCGGCGGGTACCACGTAGGCGACATCGAGTTCTCGGCCGCCTTCGATATCGACATCAACAAGGTGGGCCGGGACCTTTCGGAGGCGATCTTTGCCCCGCCGAACAACACCCGCCGCTTCTGCGAGGTGCCCCGTTTGGGCGTCCCGGTCCACCGGGGGATGACCCACGACGGCCTGGGGAAGTACCTTTCCCAGATCATCCAGAAAGCTCCTGGCCCGACGGACGACATCGTGGGGATCCTGCGCGAGACGCGGACGGATGTGGTGGTGAACTTCCTCCCGGTCGGCTCGGAGATGGCCACCAAGTGGTACGTGGAACAGATCCTGGATGCCGGATGTGGGTTTGTGAACTGTATCCCGGTGTTTATCGCCTCCCAGGCCTACTGGCAGCGCCGCTTCGAGGAGCGGGGCCTTCCAGTGATCGGGGACGACATCAAATCGCAGGTCGGCGCGACGATCGTGCACCGCGTGCTCACGCACCTGTTCCGCCAGCGCGGCGTGCGCCTGGAGCGCACCTACCAGCTGAACTTTGGCGGCAACACCGATTTCCTGAACATGCTGGAGCGGGAGCGGCTGGAGTCGAAAAAGGCCTCCAAGACCGGCGCGGTCACCAGCCAGCTGGATTACACGCTTCCCCCCGAAAATGTCCACGTTGGCCCGAGCGATTACGTCCCCTGGCTGGAGGACCGCAAATTCTGCCACATCCGCATGGAGGGGACGGCGTTCGGGGGCGCGCCCCTCGTGCTGGAATGCAAGCTGGAGGTGTGGGACAGCCCGAACTCGGCCGGGGTGGTCATCGACGCCATCCGCTGCTGCAAACTCGCCCTCGACCGGGGCCTGAAGGGGGCGATCGAGGCGCCGTCGGCCTACTTCATGAAGACGCCGCCCCGCCAGATGTCGGACGAAGAAGCCCGCCTCCTCACCGAGGCGTTCATCGCCGGCTGATCCGGCGAGGTGATCCGATGTCCTGCCCGCGCGGCCCCGCCCGGAAGCACAACCGGTGGGGCCGCTGCGCGCTCTTCGGGATCCTTTGTGGCCTCTTGCTGGCGGCCTGCGGGCCGGCGACCCGGCTGCCGGAGCCCTCGCCGGCCCTTTCTCCCTCGATAGCGCGGCCAACGGCAACGCCGGTTCCCACATCCACCCCCGTTCCTCCCCCGGTCTCCCCTCTCGGTCTGACAAGGCTCTGGGGTTGGCAGGCCGGCGACATCCTGACCGCGTTCCTGGCCGACGATTTCGACCGGGACGGCCGGCCGGAGATCGCCGTGGCCTCGTACGACCGTTCCCTGTACCTGGTGGATGCCGACGGGCAGGAGCGATGGTCGTACGATACGGGCGGTTCGGTGTTCGCGTTGGGCGCGGGCGACCTGGACGGGGACGGTATCCCGGAGCTGCTCGCCGGCTCCGAGGACGGCGGCCTGCGCGCGTTCACTTCGCAGGGGGAGCCCCTCTGGGAGGTCGCGCTGGGCGGGCGGGTGACCGCCGCGGCGGTGCTCGAACTCCAGGGCGAAGGCCACCCGGAGGTCGTGGCCGGGGCCCGCCCGGGCAGGGTATACGCCATACGGGCGGACGGCACGATCCTGTGGAGCCGGGAGGTCGCCGGAGCGCCCACCGGCTTTGTCCCGCTGGGAGGCATCGAGAACCGGGCGCTAGCGCTGAGCACCGAAACAGGGGCCCTTCTCGCGTTGGACGGGGCCGGAGTCCCCATCTGGCGGGAGGACGGACACGGGTTCATCCGCAGCCTTGAGCCCTTCCAGGGGGGCGTGCTCTGGGGCGGACGGGACGGAAAGGTGGGCGCGCACACCCAGGGGGGCGACCGGTTGTTTTTCACCGACCTGGAGGGCCCGGTCGCGACGGTCGCGCCCTTCGATCCGGACGGGGTGCCGGAGATACTGGCCGGCATCGGTGGGGATACCCCGGGCCTCGTCGCCCTGGGGGAGAGAGGAACACCTCTCTGGCGGCTCCCCACCGAGCATGGTGTGTGGAGCCTCGCCTTCCCGAAGGTGGGCAACAGATCGGAAACGATCGCCGCTGGGACCGACGGGGGAGAGATCGTGCTCCTGGACGTGTGGGGACGCCGGCGCGGCGAGACGTGGGTGCCTTTCCGGGTGCACGGATTGCTCGCGGTGGACCTCGACGGAGACGGCGAGGAGGAGCTCCTGGCGCGTGCGAGCAACCACCTGTACGCATTTGAAGCCTCCCCGGCAGGAGAGGAAGGCGAGCGGCAACCGGTTGTGGAAACGCTGCCGTCGTGGCCCGAAGGTGTGCCCCTGCAGCCGGCCGGGGAAGGTCAGGTGGTACTCGTGGCGGTCGGGGACATCTGCCCGGGCCGGGCGGTGGAATCGCGCATGCTCGTCTACGGGGCCGAGTTCCCGTTTGCTCCGCTCGCGCCTCTGTTGCGAGGGGCGGACATCGCCACGGGCAACCTGGAGGGAGTGCTCGCGGATGCCGGGACGCCCCTACGCAAGACCTACACCTTCCGCGCACTGCCGGCCCTTGTCGAAGGGCTTTCCTTTGCGGGCATAGACCTCGTGGCGCTGGCGAATAACCACGCGCTCGACTTCGGCGCCGAAGGAGTGTGGGAAACGCAGCGCGTGCTGCAGGATGCGGGGATTACAGCCGTCGGCGCAGGTCCCGACGCGTATGCGCCGGTTTTCCTGGAAGTGAAAAGGCTCCGGATCGCGTTCCTCGCACGCAATGCGGCCATCGGGCCACAGGAAGGCGTGGCGTGGGGGGCCGCGGAGGAGCTGCGGAGCGCCGTCGAGCAGGCCCGGATGCAGGCAGACCTTGTGGTGGTGCACCTCCATGCCGGGATCGAATACAGCCCTTACGCGGACGCCCTGCAGCGCGCATTGGCCCGGGCGGCGGCCGAGGGCGGGGCAGCGCTCGTCATCGGGCACCATCCGCACGCCCCGCAGGAAGTGGAATGGATCGGTTCCACACTCGTCGCGTACTCGCTGGGCGATTTCGTCTTTGACATCGACGACCACGACATCGCCCGGGACGGGGCTGTGCTGCGGGTCATCCTCTCGCACCGTGGGGTCGAAGGGGGAGAATGGATCCCGGTGCGCATCGTGGACGACGTGCAACCGCGGCCACTCCGCAGTGCGGACGGCGGTCCCGTTGTCCGGCCCCTTCCTTAGGAGATCGCACGAAGAGGACATTAGCCGGCCGAGCGGGCTTCGGCGAGCGCTCGGCTCAACGCCCAGGCAAGCCCTTCCAGGTCGAACGGCTTCTGCAGCCATCCGACGACGCCGTGGGGCGAAAGCAGGCGCACCTGGGGATCGAGGGGGTAGCCGCTCAGGAGAAGGATGCGCGCCTGAGGATCGAGCTCGCGCAGCGCGTTGCAGAGGGCAATTCCACCCATGTCCGGCATCACCAGATCGGCCAGCACGAGCGCGATTTCGGAACGGTGTTGCCGGAACAGTTCCAGCGCCTGGCGGCCGTCCGTTGCCGCCAGGGTGCGGTAATTCAGCCGCTCGAGCGCGACCCTGCCTGCCTCCAGCACCGCGGGATCATCTTCCACCAGGAGCACGAGCTCGCCCTTCCCGCGGGGGATTGCTTCCTCCGATCCCTGAAGCATTTCCAGTTCATCCGACAGTGCAGGAAGATAGATCGTCACCGTGGTCCCCTGCCCCACCCGGCTTGTGATGTCGATGTAGCCGTCGTGCTGCTTCACGATCCCGTAGACCTGCGCCAGCCCCAGGCCGGTCCCCTGGCCGCGCTCCTTCGTGGTGAAGAACGGTTCGAACACCCGGGGAAGGATCTCCGGAGGGATGCCCTGCCCGGTATCCGAGACCTCCAGCCGCACCCAGCTTCCCGGAGGCAAGCGAAAAGCCGGGAATTGGGCCCCGTCGGGAAAATCGTGGCGCGAGAGGCGCACGGTCAGCCGGCCGCCTTCCGGCATGGCGTCGCGGGCGTTCGTGGCCAGGTTGATCAGCACCTGCTGTAACTGGGCCACGTCCGCGTTCACCCAGTACTCTCCGGAAGCGTACTCCAGAGAAATGGCGATGTGCTCCGGGATCATTCGTTGCAACAGGTAGACAATTTCCCGGGCAAACGGCACCAGGTTCAGCGGGTGCTTTTCCGAGACCGACTGACGGGTAAAGTCCAGGATCTGGCGGTTCACCCGGGCGGCGCGCTCAGCCAGTTGCATGATCAGGCGCAACGGTTCCTGGGCCGACTCCGGAAGGCCCGGTTCCTGGCGGACGAGGTCGGCGAAGCTCATGATGCCCTGAAGGACGTTGTTCAGGTCGTGGGCGATCCCCGCGGCGAGTTGCCCCATGGCGGCCAGGCGCTGTTGCTGCTCGATCCGCACCTGCTGTTCGCGCTGCCGGGTCACCTCACGGATCACGAGCACCCACCCTCCCGCACCGGAGCCGTTCTCCACCGGCTGGACCGAGACTTCGAAGGTACGCCGGGCAGCCCCGTTCGTCGTCACCTCGTGGATATCTTTGCCGTTGTCCTGAGATCGGAGGATTTCTTCCAGGGACCTGTCCCCCAGACGCGTGAGCACCTGGCCGACGTCGGTTCCCGCGAGCGCCCGGAGGTAGGCGCGAGCGGCGGGGTTCGCGAGCGCGATCCGGTGCTGCGCATCCAGGAGGACTACCCCTTCCGGCACCGCATCGACGATACGCTGCATCTGGCAGGCCTGTTCCCGAAGCTGGGCGAGCAGGCGCGAACGTTCCATGCCGGCTTCCCGGTGCTCGGCGCTCGTGCGCAGGGCCGCGATCCCGTACGCCAGGTCCTCCGCCAGGTTGCTCAGCAGGCGGACTTCGATCTCGCCGAAAGCGTCCGGCTCCTCGGCATAGATGTTCAGGGCGCCGTAGACACGGCCGTTCAGGAAGATCGGGAGAGCGATCGAGGAAGCGTACCCGCGGCCAAGCGCCTCAGCGCGCCAGGGAGCGTATTGCGGGTCGGTCGGGATATCGCGCGCGATGCAGGGGCGTCCGGTGCGGATGGCCGTGCCCGTGGGGCCCCTGCCGTGCTCGCTTTCGTCCCAGGTAATGCGCACGGAGGTCAGGTATCCCTCCTCGAAGCCGGCCTGCGCGACCGGGGTGACGGCTCGGTCTTCCTTAGCGATGCCGATCCAGGCCAGGCGGTAACCGCCGACCTGCACCAGGGTGCGGCAGAAAGCCTGCAGGAGGCTTTCCTCATCCGTCGCGGCGACGAGCATACGGTTGCACTCCGTGAGGGTGCGGAAGGCGCGCTCGATGCGATCTGGGGTTTCTTCCTGTACCTGGATCGCTTCGAGACAGCGTTCCAGAAGGGCCTGCGCCGGGTCCTCGACGGAGCGCGTAGGCGGGAGGTAGTAGCTGTTCCGGACGATGGTTTCGCCCGAAACCACCAGTGGATGGGCCGAAAGGGCATCCAGGAGGACGTGCGCCGGGGCTCCCTCCCGGCCGTAGATGCAGACCGCAAGCACGCGGTTTCCCGGCAGGAAGCGGTCCAGGGCCTGCTCGAGGGCCGCCCACCGTTCGGGCTCCACCTGCACGTCCCAGGCCATTTCGTTGAGGAGGCGCAGCGCGGCATAGCCTTCGCGAGCGCCTTGCAGCGCTTCCTGCTCCAGGAAGGTTGGCCAGGTTTCGGGGTCCAGAAGGGCAGGGGTGTCCTGGGGGGTAAGGAAGCGCAGCTGTCCTGAGGCCAGGTAAGGCGTCGGGTTGCAGCCGGCTTCCCGCAGCAGGGCGAGCAGACGGGCAGGAGAATGGGTCCGGCAGAGGTAAAGGACCTTTTCGCCCTGCTCGAGCCCCTGCACGATGAGCGTTTTCAGGGTCGCCGGGAGGGCAGCCTCCGTCTCGCAATACCAGCAGAGGTGCTCTCCGGGCATCAGGTCGTGTAAGGTGCGCTGCGATGTCATCGTTTCCCCAAAAGAGACGGTAGCGGCCTGAGCCATCCGGATGGCCCAGGCGTCCGCCATAGAGAAGCCCCTGGCTTTCAGAGGCCCAGCGATCCGTAGACGGTATACGATGCTGCTGTCAGCCTCTCGCGCGGGGACGAGACGGCAGCCTCGCAATCCTGCAACCACCCGTGGAGCACCCGCGCGAACTCCTGGAGGTCGTCGGCGTGGATGCTCAGCACCTGCATCTGCTCTTCGGGCGTCAGGTCAAAGGCGGCGATGGCCTCCCGGCGGCCGCCGTTCAGCAGCCGTTCCCGGAAGGCAGAGTCGACCAGGGCAGTACCTACGAGCCGTTCCAGCGCGCGTCGAGACATCGGTAGATTCCTCCTTCATCGGAACTGAGGCGACAGGGGAAGACGGGACCTTGTCGGCCTGGCTGCTGCACAGCGCGTGCTGCAGCAGGATGAAGGCCCCCAGAGCCACCCCCACATCGCCGGGGCTGAAAGCGCTGGGCAGGGGAAAGGGGGGCGGGAGGATCAAGAGATCGCCGAGGAACCAGAGACGGGTCTGCTCCCGCGGGAGCACGATGTCCTTGCTGAACGCAACCCGCAGGCCCCCCGCTCCCGCCACGATATGCCCGGAATGGCCGATGCGTTCCACGGCCTCCGGGGTGATCGGCATATAGCCGCCGTTGGCCAGGATAGCCGTGAGGTTACACAACAGCCCCACGGCGATGAGCGCCATGCCGGGCAGCCGGCGGTTAGGCCAGAGGAAGGCAAGGAGCAAGAGGTAGGAGAGGACGAGCAGGGCGGTCTGGAGCCACCAGAGGAGTGGGGACCGGGGCACAGGGAGATAGATCACGAGCGTCTGGAGGGCAAAGGCGAGAAGGGCGCAGCCGGGAACGCGGAGCGGGAGGTTCAGCAAGCGAGCCGGCCGGCCGCCCCGAAGGAGCGCGATGGCGAAACTGAGCCCCAGAGCGAGCAGCAGGATCATCTGGATCTCCAGAGGCGCAAAATCTCCCGACGCCTCTACCGATTGGCGATGGTAGGACGATCTACCTCCCCTTTTCGAGGGGAAGAAGAAACTCCCTTCCGGACCCTTCCGGGTGCCCCTGGTGGGAGAGAGATATCGGCTTTAAGGTCCGTTACCCGGTCCGCCGTACCCGTCGGGCGCGGCCGCGCCCAGCACGAGCGCGATCAGGCTCAGCAGGACCAGGAGCCACCGCAGATAGCGCGGGTCTGCGTACTTCCCGAAGTTAACCTTCACTCGCTGCCACATGGCTCATCCTCCTTACCCAAGCCCGGTGCCCTTTTGCGATTGCACTATAGCAGGCACCTCTGAACGTAGCTCTGAACGTAGCTATGAAAGTTTGGGGCTTGAGCAGAGGAATTTAGGCGCTGGGAATGTTTCGCCGATATTGAGCTATGAAGGTGACGGTTGCCTCCTTTAAGCGAAGGATTCTGCGAACCCCCTTTTGGCTTCCCTGCGATCCATTCCTCACACCGGACCACCGATTTTGCCCTGAGGGAGGTCCGGCGGTCCGCAAACTGGGAGCACGCTCCGCGCTCACCCGGCCCCGCCGGGGGAAGGGGCGCGTGTGCTGCAAGGCCCGCTTCGTGGCTTCGATGCGCCCGCTCCGCGAGCTACTGAACCGGCGAAGCCGCCATAGGCCGCGCGTGGGGCGAGGCGCGTCCTCGGCTCCGGCCGGCCGCGCCGGTTCAGTAGCGGCGACCGAAGGGAGCCGCGCATCGAAACCGCGCGGCCGGCCTGCTCCAGCAGCAAGAGGGCGCGATGCTAGGCCGACGCGCGGTCTTTATGGGCGCGATCTGCGGGTGATCTCGCGGTAGAGCGCTTCGGTCTCTTCGGAGGGGGAAATACGCAGTTCGCGGGCCAGCCGACGGCGGCAGCGGCGATAGGCCTGCACCGCCCGCGCCGGCTCGCCACGGCGGATGTAGCACTCCATGAGGTCGCGGTAGGTTTCCTCGCGCAGGTCGTCGATGTCCAGTGCGCGCAGGAAGGCCTCCTCCGCACGCGGCCAGTTCTCCTGCGCCAGGTACGCCCGCCCCAGGTCCAGCAGCGCCTGCAGGCGCCGGCCAGCCAGCTCCTCCCGTTGCAACCTGCACCACTCGCTTTCCAGGTCCTCCAGGAAATCGCCCTGGTAGAGGGAGAGCGCTTGCTCCAGCAACACCGCCTTCCGGGGATCGCTTGGAGGAAGGGGGCCTGCCTCGGCCAGCAGCCGCTCGAACTCCGCTACGTCGCACCAGGCATCCGGATGCGCCCAGTGGTAACGCTCGTCGCGGAAGGTTACCAGAAGGGCCCCCGTGGCGCGCCGCGCGCGGTAGAGGGTTGCGTGGAAGGTGCTCGTGATCTGCTCGGGGTCCCGGTCCGGCCACAGGGCCTGCGCAATCTCCTGCTTGCGCACCGGGCAGCGGAAAAAGAGGTAGAAAAAGAGCTCGCGCACCCGGCGCGCCCCCCACGCCTTCTGCCCGATCTCCTCATCGCCGCGAAAGGCGCGCCCCGGCCCCAGCGCAAAGATGCGCAAGAGCGGCGCCTCCTGGCCGGCGGCGCGCTCGCGCGGCGAGGGACGAAACGCGATCCGCTCCAGCAGGCGAGCGAGGAAAGCGTTCCCCGACTCCCGGGGAAGGCGGCGCAGGGCCGGCAGGAGGAGCTCCTTTTCCGCTAGGAAGGGCTCACAGACCCCCATCTCCTTGGCGAGCGCCACGGCGCGCGCCAGCACCGCCTGGGCTTCTTTCTTCCGGCCCAGGCGATCCAGCGCGAGCGACTGGCCCAGCCACGCGCGCAGGAGCTGGAGCCGCTCTCCGGTCCGCTCCAGGAGGCCGGCGGCCTCTTCCAGCGAGGGCAGTGCCTCGTCCGGCCGGCCCTGCGCGATCTCCAGCAGCCCCAGCGACACCTGCACCTGCGCACGGCTGCCCCGCGAGGCGCCGGCCGCAGCTTCGGCTTCCCGCAGCAGACGGCGCGCCTCATCATACGCCCCCTGCCGCCGCGCGAGGTTGGCCTGGGCATCCAGGAGGTAGGCGATGAGCGGAGTGTGGCGCGCCAGGCGCGCCTGGAAAAGGCCTTCCTCGTAGGCCTGGCGTGCGACCGCAAGCGCCCCCAGGTCCCGGTACAGGTCGCCCAGGCTGGCCTGCACCAGCGCCTGGAGCCAGGGGGAAAGGGATGCCCGCGCCGCTTCCAGCGCTTGCTCCAGTAACCCCTTTGCTTCGCTCAGCTCCCCGCGCAGGAAAGGCCCCATCGCCAGATTGTTCAGGGTATTGGCCAGGGGGCCGGGGCTGCCGATCTGCCGCCAGCGCTCCAGCGCCTGCTGGTAGGCCTCCTCCGCTTCCTCCATACGTCCCTGCGCGCGGAGACATACCCCGAGGTCCTGGTAGGCCAGCGCCTGGTTGTAGGCGCTGGCGGCCGATAGGCTGTAATCCAGCGCCCGGCGCAGATGCTGCTCTGCCGCTGCCATCTCGCCCTGGGCGTGCAGGCAGATGCCGATCGTTCGGTGCAGGTCCACGAGCGCCTGAAGGCCTCCGGCCGCAGCGTGCGGCAGCACCTCCTGCGCCAGCCGCAGCGCCTCCGCATAGTTCCCCTCGAGGCGCTCCAGGGTGCTCCGGTCGGCAACCGCCTGCACCCAGCCGGCCAGGTCGCCGCGCGCGGCGAGCGCCGCTTCCGCCCGCAGGAGGGTGTCCCGTGCCTCCTGACCTTGCCCCAGTTTCAGGAGCGCTTTTCCCAGGAAAAGGAGAAGGCGGGGGTGTGCAAGACGTGCCTCTTCCGGGAGGGCCTGGACCCAGCGCAGGAGCGTCTGAAGCCGGCCGGCATCGAAGAGAGGCTGCACCTGGCGCACGATCGTCTCGGCAGCTTCCTCAAAAGCCCCCGCCTGAAGGAGATGCTCCACCGCCTCGGCTTCGTTCCCGGAGGCGCGCCACAGTTCCGCCGCCCGCCGGTGCAGGCGCACGAACTCGTCCGCATCCTTCCGGACCTGCTCGAGCAGATACTCCCGAAAGAGGCCGTGGAAGCGATACCCGCCGCCGGCCAGCGGCACCAGGAAGAGGTTGCGCCGTTCCAGGAGCTCCAGCAGGCGCGCGGAATCGTTCCGCTCCAGGAGCGCATCGCAAAAGGCCGGGTCCAGCCGCTCGAGCACCGACACCTGCTCCAGGAAACGCCGCAAGTCCGGAGGCAAGTGCCGCATCACCTCGCTCGTCAGGTAGGCGTAAATACGTTCTTTGGGGCCCTGCCAGCCGGTCAGGAAACCGAGCAGCCCTTGCCAGGTCGCCTGCATCCCCAGCACGATGGCGGTGACCCATCCCTCGCTGTCCTGCTCCAGCACCTTGAGCTCCTCGTCGCTCAGGTAAAGCTGGAAGTTGCGCTGCAGGAGGTCGCGGATCTCCTCCCGGGTAAAGCGCAGGGAATCGCTGCCCAGGCCGGCCACTTCCCCGTAGGTCACCAGGCGGATGATCGAAAGGGGTGGAACCGTGCGGCTCGCGATCACCAGGTGGATCTGCTCCGGCAAGAACTGGAGCAGCAGGTCGACCACCTGGTTCACCGCGTCCTCATCTTCGACCGCCTGGTACTCGTCGAGGATCAGGATCAGGTACTCCGGGATCTCCTCCGCCAGTTCGTTCAGGAGAAGCCCGACCAGGCTTCGCAGGTCCGCCGCGCCGCCGGCGTACAGCGCCGACCGCGTGCGTTCCCCGAAGGCAGGAAAGCGCACCCGTATCGCTTCGATGAGGTAATCCAGAAAGACGGCCGGGTCGCGGTCGGAAGGATCCAGGGTGTACCAGCAGACGGCCAGCTCGGTGGAACGGGCGAAATCCACCAGGAGCGAGGTCTTGCCGTACCCCGGACCCGCGCAGACAAGGAGCAGTTTGCGGTGGATGTTCTCGTGCAGGAAACGGAGAAGCCGGGGCCGCGAGACGAGACGGGCAAGGGGTGGGATACGCACCTTGCCGTGGATCAGCGGGGGACGCGGCGGTACGCGCGGGGAGTCATCCGGCATCGGTCGCTCCCGCTTCCCGCGGAGGCTCACGGGATCGGTGTTTCGCTTCCGCCACAAAGACGTCCGCCGTAGCCGCATCGAAGAGGCAGACGCGTACCTCACGGATCGGCCCGGCCGGGTGCTCCTGGAGGTACGCAGCGATCGTCCCGAGGAGGACACGCGCACAGCCCGCAACCGGGAAGCCGAAGATCCCAGCGGAGATGGCCGGGAAGGCGATGCTCGCGAGACCCAGCTCCTCGGCGCGCTCCAGGGCACTGCGCACGGCGCGCGCGAGCTTGGCCTCCTCATCGCCGCTCCCCCAGACCGGCCCTACGGCGTGGATGACATAGCGCGCAGGCAGGCGGCCTGCGCCCGTCACGGCGGCCGACCCGGTGGGCACCGGGCCGTGCCGGCGCACCCAGGCGGTGCTTTCCTCCTGGATCTCGGGGCCGCCCTTGCGCACGATGGCTCCGGCAACCCCTCCGCCGTGGGCCAGCCGCTCGTTGGCGGCATTCACGATCGCATCCACCCGTTCCTCGGTGATATCGCCGCGCACGATGCGGATGCAGGAGCCACCCGGCAGAGACCACTCGAAAAGGAGCTCGTTCATCGCATGCCTCTGGATGCCCATCCGTGCTCCGGAAAAGGAACCGACCAGCGGAGGCCGGTCGGTCGGAACACCAGATGTCGGAAGCCACGCAAAGCACCGGGGGTAGACATCCTTGCCTCCCCAAGCCGCCGGTAGAGCCGGGGCGGCGCGTTGCTACAGAAGGCGGGCGAGTTCGGCGGCCGTCCGCTGCATGTCCAGGAAGACCAGGCCCAGCTTGGCGTTCTTGTGCGCCAGGACGGTGAGCACTGCCTCATCGCCGACCGCGATCAGGAGCACGTACCCCTCCTCGCCGCGCACGAATACCTGCTCCAGCGCGCCCCGGCGCAGCTCTTTGGCGATCCGCTCGCCCAGAGAGAGCATCGCTGCGCTCATCGCCGAGACACGGTCCTCGTCCACCTCGGCAGGCAGGGAGGAAGCGATGATCAGGCCCTCCTTGCTGACCACGGCCGAGGCTTCGATGTCCGGGGTGGTCGCCTGGAACTCCTTGAGCAGCCGCACCATCTCCTCGGTTCGCGTGGCCACACAGACCTCCTTCAGCGTTTCAGCATTCCGCAAGGACAAACTTATTTTACCATGGGGAACGGCACCGGGCAACCCTCGAGCCGCAGGAGCGCGATCTTGAGCGCGACCCCGCCACCGTAGCCGCCGAGCGAGCCGTCGCTGCGCACCACCCGGTGGCAGGGGATAACGATGGGTATAGGGTTCGCGCCGATGGCCGCCCCCACCGCCCGGCCGGCTTCGGGGCGGCCGAGCGCAGCGGCTACCTCGCCGTAGGAGCGCACCTCGCCGTACGGGATCTCCAGCAGCGCCTGCCACACCGCCTTTTGAAACGGGGTGCCATAAAGCACCAGGGGAAGGTCGAAGGTACGGCGCTCGCCCGCGAAATATCCCTCGAGCTGGTGTGCCGCTTCCTGCAAGAGCGCTCCCCCTTCCTCCAGCACGGAACCGCTCAGGTAACGCTCTACCCAGCGCTCCACTCCCGCCTCTCCGGGGAGCACGATGCGGCACAGCCCCGCCTCGGTCGCAAAGAGGCGCAGGGACCCCCAGGGAGAGGGAAGGCGGTACCAGTACAGCTGCCCCATCATGGCCTCCTCAGTCGGTCGTTACGCCGGTGAAACGGAAGCGGCGGAGGTGCAGCGCAGGGACCAAAATGCCACCGAAAAAGCCAGGGACGAGCCGCCGCTCGCGGCTGATCGCCACGACTTCGCTCAGCGCTTCGAGCACGCTCTGGGTGAAGCGGAGGTCCTTCACCGGGCGGGTGAGCTCGCCGTGCTCGATGAGGAAGGTGCCGTCGCGCGTCATCCCGGTGAGGACAGCGCGCAGCGGGTGCACGGCGTTCACATAGTGGAAGCGGGTGACCCACAGGCCGCGCTCGATCGAGCGGCCGAGCTCGGCGCGCGGCGTGGTACCGGGCGCCATAAAAAGGTTCATCGGCAACGGCCCGAAGGTGTTCGGGGCCGGAAGGGCATGGCCGGTGGAAGAGCGCCCGGGCTCGCGGCCGGCGGTGTACGAGTCGTACACCACGGCACGCGCCACCCCGCGCTCGATCAGATCGACCCGCTGCTTGGGGACACCTTCAAAGTCGAACGGCATCAGGAGCCCCTGGGGGTCGAGGCCATCGTCCCAGATGGATACCTCGGGGCCAACGATCTGCTCCCCGAGCCGCATAAAGCTCCGGCCCTCCTGCAGCGCGGTCGCCGAGAACCCCAGGTAGGCGAGGTAGGAAAGGAGATCGGCCACGGCGTATTCCTCGAGCACGACCTCGTACTCGCCCGGCTCGATCTCCACCGGGTTCGCGCTCCGCAGGGCCTTGTCCACCGCCTCCCGGGCGAGCGCTTCGGTATCGAGCGCGCTCAGTCCCTGGGCGATCGCTGTCGCGTACCCGGAGCCGCTTTCCCCCATCACGACGATGTTCAGCTCGGCCCGGGTGTAGGGAAAGTGCGCCCGCACGCCCAGCGAGTTCGCCACGCCGATCTCGCCCCACCGGGTCGAGACAGCGCCGCTTGCGCGCAATCCGTGCTCCTGGGCGAGACGGCAAACGATGCCGGCCTGGCGAGCCCGCTCCTCCGGGGGACAGGCCGCCGTAGCGGCGTCCCAGGCCTCGACCTGGGGAGCGGGGGCCGGCCCCGGAAGGGAGCGAAAGTCGGGGTCGTCGGGGTGTACCCGGGCGATGGCCAGCGCCTGGTCGGCCGTCGCGCGGAGCGAGGCCGGGGAAAGGTCGTTCGTCGCGGCCACCCCCACGCGCTGGCCGACCACTGCCCGCACGGAGACCTGGGCATCGCTCCGCGCAACGTTCTGGTGGATGTACGAGTTCGCAAAGCGCGTCAGCGCTTCTTCCCCGGCCAGGAAAAGCACCTCTGTCTGGTCGGCCCGGGAATGCTCCAGCACGGTCTGTGCAAGCTCGAAAAAGCGTGCGGCTCCGAACATAGGACCCCCTTTCTGCTTGCCGGACACAGCAGGTCCGGATTACAGGCAAGGGGCATCATACCACGGCGCCCCGGGGCCGTCAACCTTCAAAACTCCAGTTTCCAACAAACTATCCGAGGGTAGCGAGCCAGGCATTGCGGCCCTCCTGAAAGGCCAAGGACAACGCTTCGTGCAACTTGCCGACGGTCAGGACTTGCTTCCACACCGACACTTGCGCCAGCAGCTGCCTGGCTTGGGCCAAAAGCTCTTGCGCCTCGGGCCCATCATGGTGCATCAACAGGAGCAGAACCAGGTAGGCCAGAGCCACCAAGTTCAGCATCCGCTCGACCGCGGTCCAGGCCCGCACCATGAACTTCTCCAGTCCGAAGCTGCCCTTGAGTTGCTGGAATCCAATCTCGATGGCCCAGCGTTTCTCGTACAGTCGGAGTATGTCCTGCGCGTCCACCAGGTTCCTTACCGGCAACGTCGTGGCCAGAATCAGCGGCTCGCCGCCCTCCTCCGGCCAGAAGATCACGAACCAGGTGGGGATACCGGCCCCGTCCTCTTCCAGGAAGGCCTGGAAGAGGACGACCTGGCCGGGGATGCGCCGCTTGGAGCCCTCTTTCCAGGTGGCCGGCCCCAAGAAGGGCATACGGGCCGCGATCTCGAGCACGTTGCGCCACTCCTGGCGGAACCAGACGTGGATGTCACCGCGCATGCGATACAAAGCGTGGCAGCCGCGCTCCCGCAGCCAGGCAAACTTGGGTTTGCGACTCAAACCGCGGTCTCCCATGACCAGGGCCGGCGTCCCCACCAGGGCGATGGCTTCGGCCAGGGCCGCTTCCTCCACCTGGTTCTGGCTGAGAATCTGAGGGTGGGTGTTGGAGAAACGGGCGCGGCTCAAGGGCAACCATTGTCGCCGCTTGAGCAACGGGCCCGCCCAAGCATCGACATATCCTTTGGGATAGCGCTCATACTGGAGGTCCTTCAGTTGCGACGGGTGTTCCATAGCCAGGCCGGCTTTGCCCCGCCGGGTGTGCTTTTCATAGATCGTCGGGTCCTCGATGATGATGCGCAGCCCGCGATATCGTTCATAGGCCCGCGACGGAATCTGGCGCAGGACCTGCTGTCGGCAGGCGCGGAACAAGGCCTGTTCGTCATACCGGGCGTGCTTCAGCGATTTCGACAAGGCCGTTTCCACATTCTTGACATTACCGGCGCGACGCCTTTTCCACAACGCCTGGGCCAGTTCCTTCAGGCGGGTGGTACCACAAATGGCGATGGCCCAAATCAGGTCTCGCAAGGTGTTCAAGGTCCGTGGGTCAACCCTCCCGGTCATCTCCGCAACGGCATTTTGCAAAATCGCGCTGATGTTGCGGGCCAGCGCTGTCCGTTGTACAATGGTCGTGGGCTTCATAGCGTCGTTCCTCCTTTCGAATGAGGGTTCGAATGGTAACGCCGCTATGATAGCCCATTTTCACTTTGTTGGAAACTGGAGCAGGTCGTACGCTTGAAGTGTGCGAAGCGAGATGGTATAGTGTTATTGACTTACGCGACGCCGCTTCGCGGCGCCGCTGAAGCGTAGACTGTGATACCGCTATTTCGTTTCGCCAGTAAGTTTGTGGCATCCCCATAGTGTGGCTTGTCAGCGGGCATCGTAAGTATTAGTGGCTGTAGAATAAAGATGGAAACGCAAGGAGGAGAAGTCATGATGCTACCACGTGCCACGGGAGCTATACCATTTGGACGTGTCGCGATTTTCATCGACGGAGCTCATTTCGAGTACGTGCGAAAGGGGGCAAGAGAACACTGGGGGTTTTCAGATGAAGTTGACTGGCGCAATATTCTTACTGTGTTCACACAAGATGCGTTTCTCTT
>JBDOIE010000007.1:0-5615 GCA_041082245.1 Chloroflexia bacterium | reverse complement strand
CCCAGGTCGCTATCCGCATGGCGGGAGCGGGCGTACTGGAGCGCCGTACGTCCGTCCATGTGCTGCAGGCCGGCCGGGATGTAGATCCGCATGTACCCATAGTCCTCGGTCGGGTACTCGTTGTCCAGAAGCGGCCAGGGGACATCCACCGTGATCCCGCCGACGAGGTCCACGATGCGTTCGAAACCGCGAAAATCCACCTCGGCGTAGTAATCGATGCGCATGCCCAGGAACTGTTCCACCGTGCGCTTCGCCCAGACCGGACCGCCGCCCTCGGCCTCGTGGTACAGCTCGCCCAGGCTGTAGGCCGCATTGATCTTGTAGGCGCCGTGCCCGGGGATGTAGACGCGCGTGTCCCGCGGGATGGAAAGCATGCTCGCGAAACGGTGTACCGGGTCTACGTGCACAACGATGTTGACATCGTTCCGGGTGCTCTCGTCGCCCTCCCGGCGGTCTACCCCGATGAGGAGGATATTGATCGGGTCCTTCAGAGGGTTCGGTGTGGGAGCGGGTGTGCCGGTGACCGGCGGTCGGGTGGCGATGATGCGCCGCGCAGCGTCCTGTACAGGAAGGTAGATATGCCGGTACAGCTGCACGGCCAGCACACCTACGCCAGCAAGGATGAGAAGCACGAGGACGATCACTGCCCATCCGGCGCCCGTCCCCCTCGATGAGCGGCGAACGGGAACCGCCCGTCCCCGCCTGGATGCTCGGGCCATCGCAACCTCCGGTGAACGTCGAGGGTATTATACCACAAGCGGCCGCGGTTGTTTGCGCCCGGAGCGCATCCGTGATATAATAAAATTGGCATGCGGCTGTAGCTCAGTGGATAGAGCACTTGCCTCCGGAGCAAGGGGTCGGGAGTTCGAGTCTCCCCAGCCGCGCAGTGGGGCCGGCTCCTGCCGGCCCCTTTTCCCAACCGCAACAAGGGGAAAGGGAGGGGAAAGCGTGCGGGAAGCGTTTCCTGGGCAACCGTCTTTCCCCCTTTCGCCCGGCTATCATGGAGATAATTGCACTGCCCATCTCGAGGAGAAGGAGGCGTTTCGATGCGTCGTACGGTTGTGATCGTGTGTGCGCTGCTGATGCTTTCGTTCCTGGGTGGCTGCACCCCGACATCCGTTCCCACGGCGATCCCCACCGCCGGCCCTACCCCGAAGGTCGAGGAGACCGTCCCGCCGACGGAATTTCCAACCGCCGTTCCCACGCAGCCCGTCCCCGCTATCGTCCTGACCGCTCCCCGGCCCGGAGACACGGTGACGAGCCCGGTGGAGGTGCACGGCTCGGTGGCGGTCTCGCCGTTCGAGTCCACCCTCCGCGGGCGCGTCTACGACGCGGCCGGCCAGGTGGTCGGAAGCGCCCCGATCATGGTCGCGGCCGAGATGGGGCAGCCGGGCACTTTTGTCGGCACCATCCCGTTCGCCGTGAGCACGGCCGGCCCGGGACGGGTCGAGGTCGCCGAGATCAGCGCCAAGGACGGTACGGTCGTGCTCCAGGCGAGCGTGGACGTGATCCTTCAGCCCACGCGGCCCCAGGGGGTGATCGAGATCCCCGCACCGGGGGCACGCGCGACGCTTCCGTTGCACATCCTCGCGCGCCTGGGACGGCCCGGCGAGGAGGTGCTCGTTTCCTTGCGCTGGCAGGACGGCACGGTGCTGGAGCGGTCCTACACCCTTCGTGCAGGCGAGGACGGACGCGGGCTCCTGATCGAAAGCCTCTGGTGGCAGGCTGACGTTCCCCCGCTTCCTATGCCTCCCACCCAGCCGGCCACGTTGGAGATCCGCGGGGCGGACGGCGCCACCCTCGCGCAGCAGGAGCTGACGGTGCTGAACTGGGATGATCCCGAGGTAACAACCGTCACTCTCTACTTTCTCCTGGGTGAAGAACTCACCCCGGTGCAGGTGCACATCCCCAAGACGGTGCGCATCGGCACGGCGGCGCTGGAAGAGCTCCTCTGGGGGCCGCCGGCGTACGATCTGGCAGGTTTGGGCACGGCGATCCCGACCCCCGACCAGGTGCTGAGCTATCCCGGGCGCGGGGCGGACTGGGGATGCCGCGTCCGGCTCCTGGGGCTGACCATCCAGAATGGCGTGGCCACAGCCGACTTTTCGCGGGAAATGAAGGCTTACGGGGGAGGCTCGGCCCGCGTATGGGCGATCCGGGAGCAGATTTCCCGCACCCTCCTTGAATTCCCGACGGTGCGCGAAGTGGTCATCGCGGTCGAGGGGGAGACGGAAGGAGTGCTCGAACCGTAAGGGATCGCTATGGGAGGGCGTGCCCGGCAGGGCACGCCCTCCCGCATTTGCGCAAGCCGCCTGGTTGTAGTAGAATGCGCCAAACTGACCCCCGGAGCTTTCCCCGCGCCCGGCTTCAGGCGAGGAGGAGAAGATGAACTGGCAGGAGAAATACGGACGTGAGGCGCTTACCTTCGACGACGTCCTCCTCGTGCCGGCGGAATCGGATGTCCTGCCTCGCGATGTCGACGTGTCTACGCGGCTCAGCCGGCACATCCGGATGAACATCCCGATCCTCAGCGCAGCGATGGACACGGTCACCGAAGCAGCCCTGGCGATCGCGCTGGCCCGCCAGGGCGGGATCGGCATCCTCCATCGGAACATGCCGATCGAACGCCAGGCGGAAATGGTGCGCATGGTCAAGCGCTCCGAGAGCGGCATGATCGTCGACCCGATTACCCTGCCCCCCGACCGGCCTATCCGCGACGCCCTGGAGCTGATGGCCCGCTACCACATCTCGGGCGTCCCGATTACCGAACCGGGGGGACGCCTGGTGGGGATCCTCACGAACCGCGACCTCCGCTTCGAGGAGAACCTGGACATCCCGATCTCGGAGCGCATGACGAAGGAGAACCTGATCACGGTCCCGGTGGGGACCACGCTGGACGAGGCAAAGGAGATCCTGCGCCGGCACCGGATCGAGAAACTGCTGGTGGTCGACGATAACTTTATCCTGCGTGGGCTGATCACGGTCAAGGATATCATGAAGCGCATCCAGTACCCCAACGCCTGCAAGGACGACCTCGGGAGGCTACGGGTGGGCGCGGCTGTCGGAGTGGGGCCGGACCTGCGGGAGCGCGCTGGGGCGCTCCTGGAAGCCGGGGTCGACGTGCTGGTGATCGACTCTGCCCACGGCCACTCCCGCGGCGTGATGGAGGCGCTCGTGCGCCTGAAGGAGTGGTATCCGGATGCCGAGGTGATCGCGGGCAATGTGGTGACGGCAGAGGGGACGCGCGCGCTGATCGAGCGCGGGGCGGACGCGGTCAAGGTCGGCGTGGGACCGGGATCGATCTGCACGACGCGGGTGGTCAGCGGCGCCGGGATGCCCCAGATCACGGCGATCACGGACTGCGCGGAGGCGGCCGAACCGTACGACGTACCGATCATCGCGGACGGTGGGATCGAGTACTCCGGCGACATCGCCAAGGCGATCGCCGCCGGGGCGCACAGCGTGATGATCGGAAGCCTCTTCGCCGGGACGGAGGAGAGCCCCGGGGAAACGATCCTCTACGAGGGGCGATCCTTCAAGTCCTACCGGGGGATGGGCTCGTTGGGCGCTATGCGGGAGGGCGCAAGCGACCGCTACTTCCAGGCCGGGATGGAGAAACTGGTGCCCGAGGGGATCGAAGGCATGGTGCCGTACAAAGGTCCTCTGGCGGATGTCGTCTACCAGCTCGTGGGAGGCCTGCGGGCCGGGATGGGCTACTGCGGCTGCCGTACGATCGAGGAGATGCGGCGCAAGGCACGCTTTGTACGGATCACGAACGCCGGCCTGGTGGAAAGCCACCCGCACGATGTGATCATCACCAAGGAAGCCCCGAACTATGAGCGCAAGAGCCTCGGGTAACTTTTCCCGAAGAGAGGAGGAACTCCGGACACGACGCGGTACATCTATCTCAGATCTGGGAGGTCAGGTGTATGAAAAGGAAATGGCTTTTCGCTTTGCTGCTTTCCATCTTGGTGATGCTGGAGTCCGGATGTGGATTACGGCAAACGGAAACCCCCGCTCCGCCCATCATCCCGGCGAACACGCCCGCGGCACGTACCCCTGCGGCGCCCACCGCGAAGCCGACCGCGGGCCCCACGCAGGCCGGCCAGCGTTTCCGCCGCCCGAACGTGGAGATGACCGTGCTCGGGACGTTGCCGTCCGGCGTGCCCTGGGGAAAGGCACAGGGCGACCACTACTTCGAGGGCGACCCGAACGCGCCGGTGATGCTGATCGAGTTCTCGGACTACCAGTGACCGTTCTGCGCGCGGCACGTCCGTGAGACGGCGCCCAAGATCTTCGAGAACTATATCCGAACCGGCAAGGTGGTCCACGTCTTCTGGAACTTTCCTCTGCCGCCGAGCAAGCACCCTCAGGCGCAGCTGGCCGCGGAGGCCGCCGAGTGCGCCGGCCTCCAGGGGCAGTTCTGGGCCATGCACGACCGGATCTTCGCGAACCAGCAGGCCTGGTCCGGTAACGCCGAAGCCTTGAAGGTGTTCCAGGGCTTTGCCGCGGACCTGGGGCTGGACGCGGGGGCGTTTGCTTCGTGCCTTGCGGAACACCAGACGGCCGCCAAGATCAACAACGAGGCGGCCTACGCGCAGCAGATCGGGGTTTCTTCCACGCCCACCTTCCTGATCAACGGCCAGGGACTGCTTGGGGCCTATCCGTACGAGCAGTTCCAGAAGGTCATCGAGGAAGCGCTCGCCGCAAGCCAGCCATAGGCCGATGCGCGGGGACATCTAGCGGGCCCGCGGGGGATGGCATCCCTGCGGGCCCGTTACTCCCAGCGGAAGGTGCGCGACGAAAGGGCGACGCTGACCAGGAGCAGGCCGGCGAGCACACCCAGCTCCATCCAGTGCCTGGTGAACGATTCGCCCTGCCACAGGCCACGCATCAGCGTGACCACATGGGTCAGCGGAATGAAGCGGGAGAAGGCGCGCACGCCAGAGGGAAGGATCTCGAGCGGGATCGAGGCTCCGGAGAGGAACATCATCGGGAAAGCCAGCACCATACCGACCGTCTGCGCGACGCGCGCCGTCGGGGCCAGGCTGGCGATCAGGAAGCCGAAAGCGAAGAAGGCGAGGGCGGAAAGCGTGAATCCACCCAGCACGGCCACCGCGTTCCCCTCGAAACGCACGTGATACCCGACCCGCCCCACCAGCACGAGCAAGCACACCCCGATGAGCGTCATCGCCAGGTACACGAGCACGACGGCCAGCAGGTAGGCCGCCGGGTTCAACGGCGTGGCGCGGTAGCGGCGCAGGATGCCCAGCTCCCGGCTGGCCGCCGTCTCGATCGGCAGGCCGATGAGCCCCACGCTCGCGATGATCAACGCGATGTAGGCGGGAACGGAGACGTCCACGGTGCCGCGTCCTCCGAAAAGCGGGCTCGGTCGGTTGCCGTAGATCGACCCGAACAGGACCAGCATCATCGGCGCGTAAACGATGGTGAAGAAGGTCGCCATCGGCTCGCGCAGGTAGAGTTTCGCCTGGACCGAGATCAGTTTGCCAAGCCCGCGCATGTTTCCCCCACAATCACCCCCGGATCTCCCGCCCGGTAAGGGCCAGGAAGACGTCTTCCAGGGTCGGCGGCTCGGCCCGCAGGTCCCGGAAGCG
>JBDOIE010000232.1:0-36531 GCA_041082245.1 Chloroflexia bacterium | reverse complement strand
GCCCTCCTGGCGGAGTTCGGTTACCCGGGGATGAAGGTCCTCCAGTTCGCATTCGGGGCCGGCCCCGATGCGCCTTTCCTCCCCCACAACTACACGAGGGATTGCGTGGTGTACACGGGGACGCACGACAACGACACCATCGTCGGGTGGTACGAGGTGAGTTCCACAGAAGCGGAGCGCGACCACGTGCGGCGCTACCTGGGCCGGGACGGCTCCGATATTGCCTGGGATATGATTCGGCTGGCCTGGAGTTCGGTTGCGCACACGGCCATCACCACGGTGCAGGACCTCCTGTCACTCGGGCACGAGGCGCGGATGAACACGCCGAGCACTTTTGGGCCGCCAAACTGGTGCTGGAGGATGCGCTCCGGCGCGCTGACGCCCGAGATCGCGAGGCGCCTCCGCGAGCTCACGGAGCTCTACGGACGGGCACCGCGCCAGCGGGGCGAAACGGCCTGACCTCAATCCCAGAAGCGGAACAGGAGGGCGACCAGGAGCCCCACCAGGCCGCCAAGAAGCTGAAGGCCGCCCAGCCCTGCCAGGATGTACAGCACCACCTGCCATGCGGGCGTCCCCGCGGGACGTGCTTCCTGTCCTTCGGCCAATCGGCGGAGCGCCTGAGCGGTCTGCCGGGCCGCATCCGGCAACAGGCGCAATTTCTGCCCCAGCCACAGGTATCCGGCAGGCGGCTCATCCGGTACGATCACGCGAAGGCCGGAAAAACCCTGCAGCCACTGCCGCAGCGGCTCCGGCGCTTCGAGCACGAACGTCGCCGGTAACACGACGGCGCGGATATCGGCCGTGATCTGCGGCGGCTCGGTGGGCACGGACCAGACGTGCACCGGCAAGCCGGGCGCTTCCCGCTCGGCCGCCAGGCGAACCGCTTGCGCGAATGAGGCGTCCGGCCGGTCGAGCACGAGCACCGGGAAACGGACGTACCGCGAGGCGAGGGCACTCCATGCCCGTCTGCCATCCCGCCTCAGGGCCGCCGCGTGGTAGGCCAGGACGACGCCGAATGCCAGCAGCCACACCAGCAGATCGAAAACCCTGGGGGCAAGCGGGAGTTCGCCCCTGCCCAGCAGTGCACGGAGCCACAGGAACAGGAGGCTACCGGCCGCGCCCATCGTGCCGAGGACACCGCCCGCCACCGCAAGGTACAGGTAGATCCTCCGTGTGAGCGAACGCCGCGCGTGGTCACCGGCATCTCCGGGCGCTGCTGCCTCCGCCTGCATCGGCGTCCAGGTGAGGAGCCATACAGGCAGACCGCTCGCCAGCGTCGCAAGGGCGGTACACAGGCGTGTACGCATCGCGCCGCCCCACACCACGTTCCCCAGCGCAATGTCCACAGTTGTCGCGCCGAGCACGACAAAACCGCCTACGGTCGCGCCCAACCCGAATAGGGAAAGGAGGTAGGCGTAGAGCCGCCGCAGCGCAGAGCGGCGAGGGGCATCCCCCACGGCTTCCAAGTCAACCCTGAGCTGCCGGCTGTAGAAGCCCCACACCGTCACGGCCGGCAGGCCAAGCGAAAGGGGCACGCGGAGCTGGCCGAGCATTTCAGACGTGGAGAACGCCTCGCCGAAAAGGCGGCGCAGCAACAGCGCCAGCGCGATCGCTCCACAGGGGACGGCGATCGCTGCCCCCACGAGGGAAAAGAAATAGAGGAAGCCCAGGCGAAGGAGCGACTCGCGCTCCTCTGTGCGGACCAGCGCCTGCTGCACCCTGCGCCACTCGAACATCCATAGCGGCGCCCCAAGCACAAGCAATGCCAGGCCGTTCGCGAGCCAGGCCTGGCGTACCGGGCCTCCGAGGTACAGCTGGGGGAGGCTCGCCAGGTACTGCAGGAGCTGTTGCACGCCTGCGACGAGCAGGCCGAGCGCGTAGGTCACCCAGAGGTACCGATACAGGCGACGGACACCTGGAAGCGCTGAAGGAGCATTCGTTTTCCAATCCGCGCGCAGTACCGAGGCAAAGTAGGCGGCAAAGAGGCCGTTCACAACGAGCGCAATACCGTTGGTCGCTGGCTTCCGGTAAGAACCGAACAGGGTTGCTTCCGCGCTCAGTCCCATGGCGTCGAGAAAGATGCGATCCAGGATCACGACCGCGTTCTGCACGACCGCAACCAGGAGGACGAACAGCACCGCATACAGGAAAACGGCACGGGGCAAAGCACCCCGCTCTTCCTCATCCCGGAAGGCAGCGCGCTGGGCAGGTATCCAGTGGAGGATAAACACGGGGAGTGCAACCAGCGTGAGCGATAGTCCTCGCGCAAGCAATCCGGCGTCCGCGCCCACGGTTCGCCAGGCCAGCGTGGTGGACAGGAGGTCGACGAGCGCCCACACGGCGACCTCCAGGGCCACCGCCGCCATTGCATAGAAGTAGATCTGGCGTACAGTACGCATCTTTGCCTCCCCGGGTCAATCAGGGGGTGCCCATAGCCAGTCCGGAGGGTAATACGGGTAAGGCATCTCGGAGATCCGCCACTGACCGTCCTGGCGGACGAGCACAGCGGTTCCCGGCACGCCGGCGTCGGACGAGAACGGCGCTCCGGACACGTATAGCACCCGGACCTGTACCAGGGCCTGGCTGTCGAACAGCTCCGCCTTCCCCACCTCGATTGCCGCCTGATCGATGTTCAGCTGGCCGCTCAAGAAGCTGCGGCGGAAGGTGTCGAGGTTCGGGCGCTTCTCGTTCTCCGTGAGGTACCCGTAGGCACGCTCGAAGTCGTGCCGGTGCAGCGCGAGCACATAGTTATGCACGACTGCCTCTGGGGTATCATCGGGCAGGTACGACTGGCCTCCCTGCCGGAAAAAGAAGAGCGCCACCGAAACCACGATCAGGACGCCGATCCCGATCAGGATCGCGATCAAGAAACGGTCTTGCTTCACGGAAACCTCCTTGACCCTGGGAGTGGCCTGCCTCGACGGCACATCTTCGGGATCGCGTGTGCACAGTTTGCCGGAGTTGCCGCCATCATTTTACCCTCGCGGGACCGCAAAAGCAAGACTTCTTGCCGACGATTGGTCAATAGCGAGACATGGCGCACGGAGCCGATCGGCAGGTGCCGGGGGTATCCTGCGGGAGGCGGGCTTCCAGTGGCCGGCCCCATCGGGCAGAAAAGCAACCAGCAATCAAGCACCCTTGGCCACGTGCCGGATGAGCGTTCGAATCCATCCCCGCCCACGTCGGTTCCCACGGGTGACGCAGCTTCCTGCTGATCGAGCTTGCCCACCGGGCCCTTCGTGGCAGTCCGCGGCGTGGGCCTGCCTGTGGCAAGGGCGATACACCACTCTCGGCACGAACGACGCTGCTGCGCGGGCATTCCTTCTTGCGCGAAGGGGACGGACACCGGCCATCTTTATTGGCCGCGCGCAAACAAGCGCCGCTGCCTCCACAGCAAATCAGATGCTACCAGAGCAGGGTACGCGGGAGGCGGACGCTTTTCGGACGCTCTCTTGCTAGAATTCAAAAAAGACGGGCTGCTCCAGTTCCCCTCGCTCGCAGGTAGAGAATGGGCGCTGCCAGCAGCCGTGGGTAGCCAGTTCCGGTTGCGGTTGCGGAGCACAGGACGTGCGGACCGCGGGATCCGAATTGGAGCACGATGATGGAGAGGACCCGTATGACGTGTGGGGCGTCGAGCTGGAAGTTCCTCTTACCGGGCCTGGTGGCGCTCCTGCTCTACCTACCCGCGCTCAACTTTCAGCTGGTGTGGGATGATACGATCTTCCTGCGTGACTACCCGGTGTACCGAAATCCCAGCCTGTGGCCGGCCGCGATCTTCCACAACTTTGTCCTTTCGCCGAACTACTTTCGACCGCTGGCTCTGCTCACGTTCGTTGCTGAGCTCGGGCTGGCGAGAATCAACCCCAGCGTGTTCCATCTGACCAACCTCTTGCTCCACGCCCTCAACACGACCCTGGTGACCCTGCTCGCGGCGCACCTCCTGGGTGTCGTGCGTGCCTCCGGCTTTCGTTCGGCCCTGCCGGCGCTCGCCGCCGGGCTGTTCTACGGGTGCCACCCGGCGCTTGTGGAAGGGGTAGCCTTTATCTCCGGACGGTTCGATCTCCTGATGACCACGTTCCTCCTCCTGGCGCTCCTGGCCGACGGGAAGGTACGCGCGCGCTGGGCGCGCCCGCTTCTGGTGGGCAGCGCCTTTTTTCTGGCTGCGCTCTGCAAAGAGATGGCCGTCGCGCTGGTACCCGCTCTGTTCTGCTGGCATCTGGCCCAACCAGAGCGAGAGGAGGGCCGCCGCTTCGGTCGGAGGGGGTTCTGGCAGTGCGTCGATATCCGGGTATATGCGGCCATCTTTCTTGCAGGCGTAGCCTATCTGGGCATCCGTTACGCTGCCCTGGGATATCTGTGGCTTCCGGAGGCCGGCAAGACCGCTCCGACGGGGGCACTACCCAATCATGCCCTGCTCATCCTGAAATCTCTGGGGACGTACATTCTGCTCGTGGTCTGGCCCTTCGCTACGCTCAGCCCGATCCATTACAGTGTCCGACCGGTCCCGGTGGGCGACCTGGGCGCCTGGCTGAGCCTGGGGTTGCTGATGGCAATGGTCCTTGGCCTGGCGTGGCTTGTGCGCCGGGCGCCGCGGGCAGGGTGGCTGGTCGTGGGGGGAGTGCTCGCCTTGCTGCCGGTGCTCAACATCGTGCCGCTCGAGCTGGGCGGCGGGGCCTATGTGGCCGAGCGGTACCTGCTCTTCCCGCTCGCTTTGCCTGCGCTGGCGGTGAGTGTGCTCCTAGGCACACAATGGGTCGCCGAGGTATCCGGCGTGGCCAGGGTTTTTCCCTGGAAACAAGCCCTGGCGGCGCTTTACCTCGTGGCCGGGATGGCCGCCGTGCAGGTCACCCTGCCCCATTGGCGCGATGACCTGACGCTCTGGGCCTGGGCAGAGCGCCGGGCGCCTCGTTCCGGCCTTCCGCCGACGAATCTGGCGCTCCAGTACCTGCATCAGGGTCGGTACAGAGCGGCATTGGACAAGGCCAATCAGGCGATTGCCCTAGACCCCGAGAACGCCGATGCCCACGACAACGCGGGGCTGGCGCTCTTTCACCTGGGGAGGTATGCCGAAGCCCAGGCCGCTTTCGAGCACGCGGCAGGGCTTCAGCCGGGGAATGCCCTTTACTGGAACAACCTGGCCGGCGCACTCCGGGAACAGGGTCTGCTGGAGGAAGCGGAGACAGTTGTCCGGGAGCAGGTCCTAGCGCGGGACCCTCTGCTGCCGGTTGGCCACCTGAACCTCGGGTTGATCTACCTGCGGATGGGCCGGTGGGAAGAAGCTGCCGACGAATTTCGTCAGGCGCTGTCCCTGTTGCCGCCCGGCGAGGAGAACGCCGACATCTGGGGCGAGCTCGGACAGGCCCTCTTTGTGGCCGGCCACTATGCCGAGGCACAGGGCGCCTTCGAAGAGGCCGTACGCTGGCAACCCCGAAACGCTCTGTTCTGGGCGTGGCTCGGACGAACCCTACTGGAGCAGAACCGGCCCGCAGACGCCGAGAGCGTGCTTCTCGAGCGAGCCCTGCCGCTGGATGCGTCGCTTCCGTTCACCCGGCTGGTGCTGGGCGACCTCTACCTGCGGGCCGGCCGGCCGGACCTGGCCTCCCAGCACCTAGTGGAGGCCGTGGACCTCTTGCCGCAAGGAGAGGAACGTTCTTCGGCAGAGGAGATGCTGAAGCGGGCACAGGAACCCGACCGTTGGCTGCGGCTGGGGGACCTGCTGCTGAACCAGAACGAGTTCCACGGAGCGCTGCGCGCCTTCAACCAAGCAGCCACCTTCGGGGCGCAGCCGGCCGACGTGGCAGCAGGGCTGAGCGCCGCCTACATCGCACTGCAGGATTGGGTTTCTGCGAAACAGGTGCTGGACCAAGCCCTGCAGATGGCTCCGAACGATGCTCGGCTCTACAACAACGCCGGTGTCGTAGCCCGTGAGCAGGGCGATCTCGAGGCCGCCCGGGAGTACTTTGCCCGCGCAGTGGAGCTCGCTCCGGGCTGGGACCTGCCCCGTCGAAACCTGGAGGCACTGGAGTAGAGTACTCCAGCAACGCCCCTCAAAGGACACGGTCCGAGACCCCTTCGCACCTTGCCGCCCAGCGCACTTGACAACCGCGCAAACACGCTTATACTATCAACGCAAATCTATATAGCGGAGCGGCGAAGCCCGAGGAGGCAGGGCATGGCAGGCCAGCGGCTGGGGCACAAAGTACGTGAGGAACTCGACCGGTTGGCAGAGTGGCTCAAGGTACTCGCTGAGCCACGGCGGCTCTACATCCTGCGGCTGCTGATGGAACGGGAGATGTGTGTCTGTGAAATCCTTGCGGAGATGGGGATATCGCAGCCGTTGACCTCCCACCACCTGAGGGTGCTCACGAACGTCGGACTGATCCGACCGCGTCGGGAGGCCCAGCGCATCTACTACTCCATCGTCCCCGAAGCGCTGTCCCAGCTGAACGCAGCCTTCCGCGAGCACCTGGGAGTAGAGCATCTCTTGCCAGAAGCACACTACGGTTCCGCAGCACCGGGTTGCCCGGTACAGGAGGGAGATCTGGATGAGCTCCGCGGAGTCGCCTAAGGTGCGCGTGTTGTTCCTCTGTACGCACAACAGTGCCCGAAGCCAGATGGCGGAAGCGTTTCTCCGGCACTACGGCGGGGATCGCTTCGAGGCGTATAGCGCCGGACTGGAGCCACGGGAAATCCACCCGTACACCCTGCAGGTGATGCGAGAAGCGGGGGTGGATATGCGCGGGCAAAGGGCCAAGTCGGTGGACGAATACCTGGGAAAGGTCCATTTTGGCTACATCATCACGGTGTGCTCGCGGGCCGAGGAAATGTGCCCGATCTTTCCCGGTACGGCGGTCCGGCTTTCGTGGCCGTTCGAGGACCCAGCGGCCTTCGAAGGGACCGAGGAGGAAAAACTCGCCCGTTTCCGCGAGGTGCGCGACCAGATTGCCGCGCGCATCCGGGAGTGGGTTGCTCAGGTCTGCTGAGGGCGACAACCGTGGCCTGCTCGGTACAAAGGCGCGCTCTTGCTGAATTCCTTGTCTGGAGGAGAGAGTATGGCGGTTCAGAAACGGGCCTGTTGTAGCGGGGCGCCGCCAAAGCTGGTGTACATCCGGGTGCGCGGAAGCTCCGTGGGGATGGTCGGGATCGAGCAGATCTTCGAGCGGCTCTACCAGGCGGGCCGAAAAGAAGACGATGCCTTGGAGCAGGAATTGGTGGAACAGGCTCGCATCTACAACTACATCGCGCCGGCCTCGGAGCGCGACTATGGCTGGGGCCTGCGGCTGGCCTATCGGGCCTTTGTGGCCAGCAAAGAGAAAGGCGACCTACGGTTGTGGCTTCCGTTCACGCGGCCGTAGCGCTGACCCAGGCAGCGTTCCAGGTCGCGGGACGACGTTTCTGGCCGGGCGTCGGCTTCGCTACGGAGAAGACCGGCGTACAAATGGGGGGCCTGGTGAGCGAAGAGTATCCCGCTGGTGCCCGCGAAAACGAGGGAAGCGATCTCTTGCGGGGCTTCCGAATCACTCATGTGCTGGACTGCATCGCCGATCCGAAGAAGAACCGGGTGATCGCCCGGTTGAGCGACGATGTTTCGCCGGTGTTCCCCTATGTCAATGCTGTTCTGCCGGGTGTCCTGTACAACCCCGAGGCCCAGACGTTGACCATCCGTCGCGGTGTGCGCCTGCTGACCTTCTACCCGCGTCTTGCCATCTTTGCCAAGGTCGACGGGGAGGCAGACGCGATTGCCCAGCTACAATGGTTCCAGGACTTGTGCAACGACCTTTGGCGCCGTAGGGCCGAGCTGACCCCGCGGCTCGAACGTCAGCGACTGCTGGGGCCTCTCGACGTCTACAACCTGCTCCCGCGGAAGAATTGCCAGGCTTGCGGGGAACGAACCTGCATGGCCTTTGCTTTCAGTCTGTTGCTGGGTCTCCGGCGCTTTGAGGCGTGTCCCCACCTGACGGAAGAGCCGTACGCCGAAGCCGGAAGGCGGCTAGCAGAGCTGCTCCAAGCAGCTGGGTGGCACAACGCTTCCGAGCCGGTGGTCCGTCCGGAGGGCGAGCCCAGGATCGACCCGGTTACCTGATCCGAACCTCACCACGAAGCATTGCCTCGTCGGCCGAGTGACGGCCGACACAGAGCTCGTATCGGCCCGGTTCCACGATCCATCTTCCCTTGAGCTCGTCGTAATAGGCCCATTCCCGCACCGGGAGCAAGAACTCGACTCGGCGCACCTCGTTCGGAGCGAGCGCCACTTTACGGAAAGCCTTCAGTTCCTTGACCGGTCGCTCGACGCGGGATTCCGGGTAACCCACGTATACCTGGATGACCTCTTCACCCGCTCGCGTCCCCCGATTCTGCACCCGAACGCTCACGCGGACCAGGCTGTCGGGCCCAAGTCCCTGCACCGGTTCGACAACCAGTTCGGAACAGGCAAAAGTCGTGTACGACAGGCCGAAACCGAATGGAAACGCCGGTCGGTTTCCCTCCTTTTCCAGAAGCCGGTATCCGTGGAACAGGCCGTATTCGATCGTGTCCGCGTCGGGATCGAAGAACGGAAGGTGCTCGGCAGCACGCGGGAAGGCACATGGGAGTTTGCCGCTCGGGACGGCCTTTCCGAAAAGGATATCGGCCAGTGCGTGGCCGCCTTCCATCCCCGGGTACCAGGCCATGAGGAGCGCTGCCACCCGCTCGCGCCAGCCCTCGCACAGGATGGGCCCACCCCCCAGGAGTACAACTGCGGTATGAGGGTTCGCCTGCGCGACGGCCTGGATCAGCGCCTCTTCCTCTTCACGCAGCGCGAGGCGCGTGCGGTCACCCCCCTTGCGAGGGAACGGCATATACTCCCCTTCGTCGCGACATGTCAACCCAGCCACGATCACGACCGCATCGCACCGGCGCGCCAGGGCGAGCGCGGAGCGGATCCGGACACCCGGGTCGTACAGCACGTCGCACTGCGCGGTCGCGCGCAGCCCCTCCAGTGGCGTCACGACATACGGAGGACGGACCTTGCTGCTGCCCGTATCCCCGGTGTTCGGGATCGCGGCGAGCCGGCCGATCACGCCCAAGCGCCGCACGCGCTGCGGGTCGAAGGGAAGCATAGGAGCTCCCCACTCCGGAACGGGATCGTTCTTCAGCAGCACGATCGCCTTTCGAGCTACTTCGCGCGCCAGTGCCCGGTGTTCCGCCCCTGCCACCGCATCCAGGCGATAACGCCCCGGTTCCCCGACCTGCGCGAAACGGATCTTCTGGCGGAGGATGCGCAACACGGCTTCGTCGATCAGAGCCTCGGACACCTCGCCTCGCCGTACCCTCTGTTCGAGCCGACGGCCGTAGTGCATGGCGAAGGGCATCTCCATGTCCAGTCCCGCCTCGAGGGCCGCCTTGCCGTCGTGCACGCCGTAGAAAAAGTCGGACATCACAAACCCTGCAAAGCCCCACTCCCCCTTCAGGATGTCGCGGAGCAGGTGGCGGTTTTCTGCACAATAGGCGCCGTTCACGCGGTTATATGCGCTCATCACGGCTGCCACTCCCTCTTCCACGCATCTGCGGAAATGCGGCAGATAGACCTCCCTCAACGCGCGTTCCGTGAGGCGGACGTCGACCTTGAAACGGGCGTTCTCGATGCTGTTTGCGGCCAGGTGCTTGACGCACGCCATGACGTGCCGCTGCACCCCGCGGACGAGTGCTGCCCCCATGGTTCCGACGTGGTACGGATCCTCGCCGTACGTCTCCTGTGCCCGTCCCCAGGCGGGGTGGCGGAGGAGGTTCACGCAGACCCCTGCGTAACAATTTGCCCCCTGGGAGCGCGCCTCCACCCCGATCGCGTCCCCCACGCGTTCCTCCAGTTCCGGGTCCCACGTGGCTCCCCGCGCCATGCTGACCGGAAAACAGGTCGAGTGGTACATCACCACACCACGAGGCCCGTCGGTGAAAGAAAGCGGGGGGATCCCAAGACGGCGGTTGTGGCCGGCCAGGATAGGGCGGTAGTTGTAGGCCAGCAACATTTCCACGGTTCCGCTCAAGAGCGGAGCATCCCCGCACATCTGGCCGATCTTTTCCCTGAGCGTCATGCGGGACAGGAGCTCTCTCGCGCGGTCTTCGATCTCCTCGGGGGTTAGCGGATGCTCCGCGCGGAGCACCCCCCAGTCGAACGGTGCTCTGCGCAAGCCTGCCATTGGGTATGCCTCCTTCCAACATGTGGGTCCTGCTGCCGGAGAGCATGGTACCAGACAAGCGCTGGACAGGCAAGGGATCCACGCTTGACATCGCTGCCTGCGGGGATTATACTATCTTGCGTGCAATCGGTTCCCGCCTGCCCGCACCAAGTAAGGAGTCTCCTGGTGGAAAACTTCTCCTTCCCTTTCCTCCACGCCGAACACCGGCGTATCCAGCAGGAAGCGGAAAGACAGGGGGTCGTGTTGCGCCTCCTGGGAGCGCTTGCTTTCGAGCTACGCTGCCCGACGCACGCGCCACTACGGGCCGCTCTCGGACGGCAGCTCTCCGACCTGGACTATGTCGCGCCGTCGAAGCAGTGGGAACAGGTGGTGAACCTGCTCACCTCGCTGGGGTACGCTTTCGATGAGCGCCGGGCCCTCCTGCACGGGCACGACCGGGTCATCTTCTTCCATCCCGAAGGACTACGGGTAGACGTCTTCTTCGACCGACTCGATATGTGCCACGTGGTCGAGCTGCGCGACCGGTTGACGATCCATCCCGAGACGATCTCGCTTGCCGACCTTCTCTTGGAGAAGCTCCAGATCGTTCGGATCACGGAGAAGGACATCGTTGACATCATCGTGCTCTTTCTCGAGCATCCGGTCAGAGATACGGAGGAAGGGATTAACGGCGCCTATATCGCCCAACGGCTAAGCGGCGACTGGGGGTTCTACTATACCGCCACAGAGAACCTCAAGCAGGTACGCGACACGTTCCTGGCGGCCCTTCCTTCCCTGAGCGAAACAGATCGCGCCACCGTACGGGCGCGCATCGACGAGATCCTCGGGCACATCGAGCGGTTCCCCAAGACCCTCGGCTGGAAGCTCCGGGCGCGGATCGGGCCGGCCGTGCGGTGGTACAAAGAAGTTGGCGAGCTGACACGTTAGCAAGCGGAGGTAAGCGACCATGGTTCGGCTGAGCAAAGAGCACCGCACGTACACCTTTTCCCCCGACAACCCGCCGGCACTTCGTGTGACTCCCGGGACCACGATCCTTTTCGAGACACTGGACGCGCTCGACGGGCAGATCCACAGCGACGCCGATCCGGCGACAAACGTGGACTTGGGGCACGTGAACGCGGCCACCGGGCCGGTGTATGTCGAGGGCGCGCAACCGGGTGATACCCTGGTAGCGGAGATCCTTGACATCCGTGTCGCGAACTGGGGAGCCGCGCTGATCATCCCAGGGTTCGGCTTTCTCCAGGATACGATCACCGGGCCGTATACGAAGGTTTTCTACACTTCCCCCGACGGGACTGTGGCGTACGGTTCCCGTATGCGCCTGCCCCTGAAACCGATGGTGGGCACGATCGGGGTTGCCCCGCTCGAGCCGATCACCACGCTCAGTTCGGGCGCACACGGCGGCAACCTGGACACGACCGATATCCGCGCGGGGTGTAAGGTCTACCTCCCGGTGTTCGTCGAAGGCGCGCTGTTCGGGGTGGGAGATGTACACGCCACCATGGGGGATGGGGAGGTCTGCGGGACGGGGATCGAATCCGAAGCGGAGGTGACCATTCGGCTGGACCTGCGGAAGGACCTGCACATCGAACGACCGCGCCTGGAGAACGAGCGCGAGCTGATGACCCTGGCGTCGGGAGAAACACTGGATGTTGCCATCCGCACGGCACTACTGGATATGGTGAGATGGCTGCAGCAGCTGCACGGACTCACCCCGGAGGAAGCCTACGTACTCATCAGCCTCGCGGGCGACGTGCGGATCGGGCAGATCGTGGACCCTGCGGTCACGGTTCGAGTGGCGGTTCCCAAGGAGGTGTTTATCGCGGGTTGACGGCCCCAGGCGGATATGATAGGCCAAACGAAAGGAGGTGGTCGCGAGAAGCGGACAGTGTAGGGAGCCGGCAACGGGTGGTCAAACTGCTTTCCAGAGGAGAAGCTTTCCATGGAAGCGACGAAAGGTGTTTTCCGGCGCACTGCTTCCGGTTTAACCCGAGAAATGTCGGCGGTGGACCACTGGATCTACAACGTGTTTACCCTACTTGTCCTCACTGGCGCGGCCTTCTACTACGTTTGGGCCCCGGGGCAGTTCCCTGCGATCAACCCGGTAGTGGGTCTAATCGTGGCCGCTCTGATCATCGTCCCGATCTACGTTGCTTACTCGATGCTCGCTTCCGCGATGCCCCGTAGCGGAGGCGATTATGTCTTCCAAAGCCGTATCCTCCATCCTTCCATCGCTTTCATGGGCCTGTTCGCCCAGTCCATCTGGCTCTGGTACTGGCTCGAACTGAGCGGTTTCTGGATCGCAGCCATGGTACTCTCGCCGCTTTTTGCCGGCCTGGGCGTCTACACCGGGAGCCAGGCTCTGCTCAACCTCGGGACCTGGTTCTCCGGCGGCACCGGGGTCCTGGTCACCGCGCTGGTCACCAACGTGATCATCGCGCTCTCCTTCCTGCCAGGTCTGCGGACCTACCTCCGGATCCAGTGGTTCCTCTTCGCTGGCGTGGTGATCAGCATCGTCGTGATGACCGTGGTGCTTCTGACAACTTCGCACGAGACGTTCGTGAGCAACTTCAATGCCTTTATGTCCCATTTCGACCCGAGCCATCCGAACTACTACCAGTACGTGATCGATACCGCTTACGCCAACGGATTCGACCCGAACGCAGGAGGTGGTCTCTACGGCCTCATCGGGGTGATCGCCATCGCCTGGTTTAACCTGATCTGGGCGGTGTGGTCGATGCCGAACCTCGGGGAAATCAAGCATGCGCACAGCTTCGGCATGCTGAACCGCGTCATGCAGGGTTCCCTGGCCTTCGGGACGCTCGTGATGGCCCTGACCATGGGGTTGCTCATGCGTGTCTGCGGCAAGGAGTTCATCCTGACGCTCGGCTTCAACTGGTTCAACGGCACGATCGATTTCCCGGTGCAGCCTTACACGAGCATCCTGATTCCGGTCATGGGCGGAGGAGCCCTGATCGTGGTGTTGACCCTCCTGGGCTTCTTCACCCAGGCCATCCAGCAGAGCTTCAACTGCTTCATCGGAGGCACACGGTTGCTCGTGGCGATGAGCCTGGACCGGGTGCTCCCGGAGTCGCTCGGGCGGATCAGCCGCCGCTTCCGCGGATCTCCGGTGAACGCGATCCTCTTCCTGCTGCTCGGCGCCGAGGTGCTGGCGATCCTGCTATGGTTTGTGCCAAACCTAGAGAACTATGCGCTCTCGACCTCGCTTGCGGCGACGATCTACCAATCGCTCACCTGCCTGGCAGCGGCCGTTTTCCCCTGGCGGGCGAAGGCGATCTACGAGGCTTCCCCGATCTCGCGGTACCGCGTGGGCAGGGTGCCCCTGGTGACCATCTGCGGCGCATGGGGATTCCTGGTTGGCGTCGTGCTGATCGTCTTCTACCTGATCGAGCCGAACCTGGGGCTGGCCTCCACGACCGGTCTGATCGGTATGATCGGGGTCTTTGTCTTCTGCTTCATCTGGTTCTGGGTTGCCCGCGCCGTTAACCTGCAGAAGGGCATCAACATCGACCTGAACTTCCGGACCATCCCGCCCGAGTAAAGGTAGACTGGAGTGCGTCCGCCGGTGTCAACCGGCGGATGCGCTCCTTCCCAACGGAGCTTCCGATGATACGCTGGTTCAGAAAGGGCCAACCCGCGAAGAAGCGCTTCACGCGGATTTTCTTTGTGACCGACATCCACGGCTCGGAAACCTGCTTCCTGAAATTCCTGAACGCCGCCTCCTTCTACGAAGCGGACGTGCTCGTCCTCGGTGGAGACATCACCGGCAAACAGATCGTCACCATCGAACAGCGAGGGAGCACCTATCGCTGCTGGCTCTTCGGCCAGGAACGGGAGGTGCACGGTGCTGCGGAACTGGGAAGACTCCTGGATCAGATCCGCATGAACGGATTTTACCCGTACGTCACTACTCCCGAGGAACTGCGGGAACTCGAAACCGATCCCGGCAAGGTGGATGCGCTCTTCTGCCGGCTCATGGCCGAAACGGTGGAACGCTGGATCCAGCTGGCGGAGGAGCGGTTGCGAGGCCTGCCGGTCAAATGCTTCATCTCCCCAGGCAACGACGATCAGTTTGTGCTCGACCCGATCCTCCGCGGGTCGGAGATCGTCCGGTGCCCCGAGGGAGAGGTGGTCGACCTGGACGGCGAGCACACGATGATCAGCTGCGGGTATGCGAACGTAACCCCGTGGCACTGCCCGCGCGATGTGGAGGAAGACGAGCTACGCCAACGGATCGAGGCGATGCTCAGCCGAGTCCCTGACCCGTCGCGCTGCGTCTTCAACCTGCACGCGCCGCCCTACGACAGCACGCTCGACCTCGCTCCGGAGCTGGACGCAGAGCTCAAGCCGGTGCTGATCGCCGGCCAGCCGAAGATGATTCCCGTCGGCAGCATCGCAGTGCGGGAGGCCATCGAGCGCTACCAGCCGGTAGTCTCGCTCCACGGGCACATCCACGAATGCCGGGGGGCTGTACAGATTGGCCGCACAACCTGCTTGAACCCCGGCAGCGAGTACTCCGAGGGGATCCTGCGCGGCGTCCTGGTGCACATCGCATCCGGCAAACTGCTGAGTTACCAGTTCGTTTCCGGGTAGTCCTGTCCGGATAGGCCCTGTTCTGCCCCGAAACGGGCCCCCGCTCCGACGCCACAGGTGCGCAGACCGTGTGACGTCCCCCATCGGAGACCTACAGGGGGCCTGCGGCAAGTTGCCGCAGCAGAGGTGCTGTGGTACGATAAGTCTTGCCAGAGGTGTACACCTCAGTCGGGTCAAGAGCGTAGAAACGTGTAAACGCGTCGTGGAAGTTCCAGCTCCGGGCTGGAAAGGAGTGGGAAGATATGCCCATCGAGTGCACGGGGAAGATCGCTGCGGTCTGTGTCTATCCAGACCAGGCACAGATTGTGCGCCGTGCTTTGGTCACAGTGAGCACCCGGGAAACCGAGATCCTGTTCCCGAATCTGCCGCTCTCGCTACAGCCGGAGACCGTTCGTGTGGCCGGCCGCGGTACAGCGCGCGTACGCTTGCTCGGAGTCGAGGTTACCCAGGTGCGCTATGCGCTGCCGCCTGAGGAGGCGTTGCGCGAACTGGGAAAACAGATCGAAGAGCTTGAGGACCGCAATCGGGCGCTGGGGGATCGGGTGGAAATGCTCAACCGCTCGCTCGAGCTGCTTTCCGCCCTCGGGAAGGCGACCGCGGACCGTCTCCCGTGGGGCATCGCGCGGGGCACGGTGGATCCTGCTCAGGTAGAAAGCCTCCTCGCGATCTTTCCGCGGGCCGAGGAAGAGACCCGTCGGCAGATACGGGAGCTCGAGGTCCAGCGCCGGGAACTGGGTCGGGAACTGGAACGGCTCCGCCGGGAGCGCGATGCCCGGCTCAAACCGCGCACCCCGGACCGATACCAGGTGAGCGTGCCGATCGAGGTGGAAGAGCCGGGAGAGCTGGAAGTCGAACTGAGCTACGTGTGCCGGGAGGCGACGTGGAAACCCCTCTACGATTTGCGCTTCGACGAAAGTGGCCCCAGCCTTCTGCTGAGCCTCCTGGCCGAAGTGAGCCAGCGCACCGGTGAAGACTGGTCCGAGATCCAGTTGACCCTTTCAACCGCACGGCCGGCCCTCGGCCGGACGCTTCCCGAAATACAACCGTGGTATATCCACCTTCGTCGGCCGCAACCGGTGGAAGCTGCTGCGCCCCGGATGCTCGCGATGGCCGAGGAATTGCCGGAGGCGGCGCCGCAGCTCTTGGGCGAAACGCTGCTCGAAGAGGCAAGAATGGCAGAAGCGGAGGTACGACAGGAGGGTACCGCGGTCGTCTTCCTGGCGCCCGGAGCACCTTCTGTGCCCGCAGACGGGTCCACAAGGAAGGTGCTGCTGGGTACACATAGCCTCCCCGTCACGCTCGATTGGATCACCGCGCCCAAGCAGGAACCTTACGTCTTTCGCCGCGCCCGGGCCAAGAACACGACGCCTTCCGTCCTGCTGCCGGGAAACGGGAGCGTCTTCTACGGCGATACGTTCGTGGGCACAGCCACGATGGCGGAGACGCCCGTGGGTGGGGAGATCGAGCTCTCCCTCGGGGTCGACGACCGGGTCAAAGTCGAGCGCGAGCTCGTGGAACGCGCCGTCGACAAGAGCGGCTTCGTGGAGAAGCTGCGCCGCGTTCAGTATAGTTACCGCATCCGGGTGCAGAATCTGCGAAGCGAGCCTATCGCACTCACGGTTCTCGACCAGATCCCTGTGAGCCGACACGAGAGCCTGAAGGTGAAGTTGCTCCGCAGCGATCCGCAGGCCCAGGCCGGGCCGATGGGCGAACTGCGCTGGGAGATGAAGGCGGGACCGGGGGAAAAACGGGAGATCACGTTCGCCTTTCAGGTGGAGATGCCTCTGGAAAGCGAGGCGATCGGCCTGCCCTGAACGTCCCATGGATGCGCCTCCGCTGCCGCTCCCGCCGGCAGGCGGAGGCGCAGTCCTTGTCTTCCGGCTGCCCCGATTTCGCCGGCCCTTCGCTCCCCGTCGCAGCCTGTCCTGCGAACAATGAAGCCCTGTTCTGCCCACCCCGTGGAACGTTCGCTCGGGACGCCATCTCTGGAATCGAGCCCCGGTAGCTCCCCACAATGCCTCGTAGCCGCCTGGCGGGCCATTTCCCGCGTGCGAGCCGCGACCCTACCCGCAGCTACGCATCCGGGTGACCTCGCCACACGCTCCACGGGACCAGGACATACCCCTCCATAATGCGCCGAGCCGTCCGGACGATCGCCGCTTTCTCGAGCCGGAAGCTTCTGCCGTCCGAACGCACCGAGACCTCGATCCCCAGGACACCTGCCGGATGTCCGATGCGCACCTCGGGCCGGCCACGTGATTCGGGCCTCGCTAGCTCGTGTACCACCGTGCCCGGGATCCTCGCCGCAGCCCCGGTCGCGACCGCGCCGGTCACCGGGTAAGCTTTATGCGTGCGAAGCATGAACAGCAGCCGTGCGGCGAAATCCATCTCGCTGGCCTGCACAGCACGCCCGACAGCGGCCCCTGCATAGTCTGCCGCCTCTCCGATCAGCGCGAAGAACGGCAGGTAAGGGCTCTTCTCCGCCGCTTCGTCCGGGCGCTCCACGATGCCCAGCAGTGTGGCAACCACGCCACGGACCCGTTCGATCCGCTCCAGCAGCGCGCGATCCGCATCGATCTGTGCGGGCGTTTCAGTCCCACGCAGTCCCAGGTCGCGCGCCCGCACGAACACGGTCGGCGTTCCGGCGTCCACGACGCTGACCTCTATCACGCTGCCGTCCGCAAGGTCGATCCGGTCCCGCGCATTTCCTGTCGGAAGCAGATGGCCGGTGACGGCACCTGCGGTGCCTGAAAAATCTAGCCGGATGCACGCACCGGTGCCTGGGACGCCATCGATGTGGCACTCCCCCTCAACGGCTGCCTTGCCTTGGACTACCGGAACCTCGGCTACCAGGATACAGCGCGTGTTGGTCTGATGGATGCGCACCCGCGTGATCGGCTCGATGGCATCAACCAACCCTTCGTCGATCGCAAAAGGCCCTACGGCCGAAGAGATGTTCCCACAATTGCCCGCATAATCCACGAAAGGCCGATCGATGCTTACCTGGGCAAAGGTATAGTCGACGTCCGCGTCCGGCCGGGTGGGCGGACCAATGATCGCGAGCTTGCTCGTCAGTGGATCGGCGCCGCCGATGCCGTCGATCTGTCTTGGGTCCGGGCTGCCGAACATCCGCAGGATGACGCGGTCGCGCAACACCGGATCGGCCGGCAGATCGTTGCGCATCACGAACAGCGCACGGCTCGTGCCCCCACGCATCAGCACGCACGGGATCCGTTTCTGCTCCTCGGGAAAGTACATCGCCGGAACCTCCTCTCTTGGCCCCCCCTTTTGCGTGCCCTGCGGCTCTTACATCGGGTGCAATTCCTTGTGACCTCGCGCCGCGGCACTGGTCTGGCCCCACTTCCTGATAGGCCGGTGGAATCGCTTCGCTAACCGGGGTCTGCACTGCATGCGGCCGGAAGCCAGGCTTAGCTCTCCTGGGGTAGACAAGGTTCTGGCCACGCCTGCCCGCCTCAGCGGGCCGGCCCGCTCATAGGGCTCCTGAGGCTGCCACGGTCCAGCCCGATTATACGCGCGTCATATCGCCGGCGCAACATCCTTCATACCCCAGGCGGGCACACGAGTTGGGAGGAGGGCTTCTGCCTTGACCCTCGCTTTTGCCGTTCGACGGCGGGGACGGGAAAAAGATCGGACCTGCCCGCCTTGCCTAGACCTTTCGCCTTCCTGCCCCTGGCTGCGCAGGGATAAGGGGCAGGCGTGTACGGACTCACATCTCTAGGCCCGAAGGGCAAGGGGCCAGGCCGCGAGGCCGCCTCCCGATCTCCCAACCTCAGTACCACGCGGGGACCGCTGCAAACCTCGGGGAACAACTCCCGGTCGGGTGAGCAGGTCACCGGTGCGTGCCGCTCCGCGGATGCCCGGCGCTCGCCCCCTGAGATTCCAGCCATTCGAGGAGCCCCTGCAGCCCAAGCAAGTAGCTCCGCCAGCCGAAGCCGCAGACCTGCCCCATGCACACCGGAGCGATCAGCGAACGCCGGCGAAAGCCCTCGCGGGTATAGATATGGGTCAGATGCACTTCCACGGTGGGCAACCCCACGGCCGCGATGGCGTCGCGCAGGGCGACGCTCGTGTGGGTATACCCGCCCGGGTTGATCAACACGCCGTCTGCCCAGCCGCGGGCTTCGTGCAGTGTGTCGATCAAAGTCCCTTCATGGTTCGATTGTACGATACGCAGCTCTGCGCCCCTGGCCGCCGCCAGGTCTTGGAGAGCTGCATTGATCTCCTCGAGGGAAACCTGGCCATATAGGCCTGGCTCGCGCTGGCCCAGCAGGTTGAGGTTCGGGCCGTGCAGTACGAGCACCCGGAAAGCCGACCGCCGCGTTACTGCTGCTGATTCCACCATCTCATGCCTCCGTCAGGACCAGAAGCGCGGCCCGTACTGCCTCCAACGGGACGTCCTCGCGCACCGTGGCCGCTCCGATCGCGGCCGGAAGCACCCACCGCAGGCGGCCGCTCCGTCGCTTCTTGTCGTAGCGGATAGCTTCCCAGAGACACGAGAGAGCCGTTCCGCCAAAACGTGTGGGCAGGCCCCAGGCGCGCAGCGCTCCCTCAATCTTCTGCGCAACCGCTGGCTCGGCCAGTCGCAGGAGGACGGCAAGCCGGGCGGCCACGACCATCCCCAAAGATACGGCTTCCCCGTGCGGCAGCCGGTAGTCCGTACACCGTTCGAGCGCGTGTCCCACGGTATGCCCGAGGTTGAGCACCATGCGGAGTCCTTGCTCCTGCGTGTCCTGCTCCACGATCCCGATCTTCACCCGAAGTGTGCGCGCGATCAGGGCGGGGGTAAACCATACCTGTCGCGGTCCGGACTCCAGCTGGTCGAAAAGCCCCGGATCCCCGATTACAGCGTGCTTGATTGCCTCCGCAATACCCGTACGTAGCTGTTCGACGGGAAGCGTCATCAGCACCTCGGGGTCCATGATCACCGCCCGGGGGTGATGAAACGCCCCCACCAGATTCTTCCCTTCCGGGAGGTTCACTCCTGTCTTGCCCCCCACGCTCGCGTCCACCATCGCGAGCAGCGTCGTGGGAACTTGCACCAGCGGGATTCCGCGCAAGTAGGTAGCGGCGGCAAAGCCCGCAACATCGCCTACCACCCCGCCTCCCAGCGCCACCACGGCAGACGAGCGATCCAATCCGTGACCGAGAAACTGCCGGTAAAGCCCGGATACCGTCTCCAGCGTTTTATGCGCCTCGCCATCCGGGATCGTGCAGAGAAACGGGCGAAACCCGGCCGCGCGCAACGAGTCCTTCACCCGAGCGCCGTAGATCCGGCCCACCGTGGTGTCGGAAACGATCGCTACGTCGCGCGACTCCCGAAAGCCGGCCTCGCCGAGGAATCGCCCCACCTCGGATAGCAATCCGCAACCGATGTGGACCGGGTAGCAACCAGCGGGGTGTCGCACCTCGAGGCGCTGTTCCTGCGCGAGTTCGCAGATGCGGCCGGCTATCTCTTCTACTGACTGCCCTGTCGTATCGAGTTGCCACGGGATGGCGGCGTAAGCAGGCGATCGTTCGGCCAGGAGCGACTCGACCCTCGTGCGCAGGTCGGTCCCCCGCAGGAGAGGGCGTTCGGGGTCGCCCTCGTGCCGCAGCCGCCGCAGGATTTCCTCCACGTGGCACGACAGGCATACCACGGTGCTGGTCTCGAGCATCCGCGCACGGTTTCCCGGATCTACGAGCGTACCGCCACCAGTGGCAATCACCAACCCTTGTTGGCTCGCGAGCTCCGCGCAGAGGGCCGCCTCCAAGCGCCGAAAGGCGGCTTCACCCTCTTCTTCGAAAATCCGCGGGATGAGCTTGCCCGCTCGGCGTTCGATCTCGGCATCCATATCCACGAACGGCCGGCCAAGCCGTTCCGCCACCGCGCGCCCGACGGCCGTTTTGCCGGTAGCCATGAATCCGGTGATCACGAGGTTGCGCATCGGAGCGTCTCCGCAAGCGAATCTCCCCCGTACTTTTCCACCAGCGCCTCTGCGAGCACCCAGCAGACCATCGCCTCTCCGACCACGGCGGCTGCAGGGACAGCACAGACATCTGCCCGCTGGTACGTGGCCTCTGCTGCCTCTCCGGTCACAAGGTCTACAGAAGGCAGGGGCTTGCGCGTGGTGGGAATCGGCTTCATCGCCGCACGCACGACAATCGGCTCCCCGTTCGAAACCCCGCCCTCGATCCCTCCGGCACGGTTGCTGTTACGGCGGATGCCCCCTTTTCCGTCGGGAAAGAGCGCATCGTGCACCTGGCTGCCCGGTCGGCGTGCGTTCTCGAAGGCCGGTCCGATTTCCACCCCTTTCACCCCGGGGATCGACATTATTGCTGCAGCAAGGCGCGCGTCCAGCCGCCGGTCCCAATGCACATAACTACCCAGTCCGACCGGGACACCTGCAGCGATCACGACAAAGACCCCACCGAGCGTTTCCCCGGCTTCTATCGCTGCGTCGATCGCCTGCCGCATCCGTGTTGCAGCCTCCTCGTCGGGGCAGCGCAGGTCGTTTGCCTCGGCCTGCACGCACAACGCAGGTGAGAGATCGTCAGGAAGCCGCGCCTCTATCCCCCCGATCTCGGCGACCAGGCTGCCCACGGCGATCCCGAAGCAGGCGAGGAGTGGGCGCAACAGCGCGCCGACCGCTACCCGTACCGCGGTCTCCCGTGCGCTCGCACGTTCGCGCACCGGCCAGGCGTCGGAGAGGCGATACTTTTGCATCCCGGCATAGTCGGCGTGCCCCGGACGTGGGACGGTCCAGCGCGGGCGTTCTTGGGGCACGAGGCGCAGGCGCCAATCGAGGCCGTCCCGGTTCGGGATACGGAGCGCGACCGGGGCTCCGGTCGTCTTGCCGTCGATCACGCCGCTGAGCACCTCTACGGGGTCGCGCTCGATCTGCATCCTCGGGCCACGACCGTACCCTTGCCGGCGGCGCGCCAATTCCGCCTCGATCGCCGCGACATCGACGGAGAGTCCCGCCGGGATCCCCTCGACGACCGCGACCAGGCAACTCCCATGCGATTCCCCCGCGGTCAAAACACGAATCATCGGCTTCCCTCCTCCAGCGCCCGAAGGCATGCCGCGCGCATGACGTCGAGCGGTGGATCCTGCCCTGTCCAGAGGAAGAAGGAACGCGCGCCCTGGTGAACGAGCATTTCGAGACCTCCGACCGCCTGTGCGCCGGAAGCGCGCGCCTGGCGCATCAGGCGAGTGTCGGGCGGGTTGTACACCAGATCGAACACGCACAGCTCTTTGGGGATGGGCACGCCCTCCGGCCAGACCGTACCCTGCACGTGGGGCCAGGTCCCAATGGGCGTCGTCTGGACGAGCAGGTCGGCTCGGCGTGCGCATTCCACAAGGAGCTCATCTTCCAAAGGCAACACTTCGATTTCCGGATCGAACTGGCGCGCAAGCGTCCGGGCGCGTTGAGGGGTGCGGTTGAGGACGGTAATGCGTGCACGCGTCGCGCGACGCAAAGCGTATACCACCGCTCGTGCCGCCCCTCCCGCACCGACGACCACAGCTCGCCGGCAGTCCCCCGGGCACCAACCGGCGCTCTCCAGGGCAGCCAGAAAGCCGACATGGTCGGTATTCTCCCCTACGACCACCGGGGGAGCAGCGGGATCGGTCGTCTCGAAAATGAGGGTATTGACGGCACCCAGCGCAGCCGCCTCCGCGCTCAGCCGCGTCACGAACGGTACCACTGTCTCTTTGTGCGGTGCGGTAACGTTCGCGCCGCGGAAGCCCAACGCGGCAAGCCCGCGGACCGCGTCTGCCAGGTGGGCGGGATGTACCGGAAGCGGGACATAGCACCAGTCCAGACCCAGCGCAGCAAAGGCGGCATTGTGCATAGCCGGAGAAAGGCTATGCGCGGTCGGCCAGCCGATCAATCCCACCGTCTTCGTCCGACCACTCCACATCGGGCACCCCGATCGCTCGCAAGCATTCCACGAAGCCAGGAAACGAATCCTCGATCCACTCTGCTCCCCGCACGGCCACCGGCTCCTGAGAAACCAGCCCGGCAATGGCCAGCGCCATCGCCAGCCGGTGGTCCCCGTGGCTTTCCACCGTGGCTCCCCGCAGGGGACAGGGCCCTTCCACCACGAACCCGTCCGGCAGCGGTTGGATCCGTGCGCCCAGGCGCCGGAGTTCACGGACCACCGCCGCGATACGATCGCTTTCCTTCACCCGCAGTTCTGCGGCATCCCGCACCACGGTCCGACCGTGCGCCTGCGTTGCGGCGACCGCCAGGATAGGGAATTCGTCGATCATCCGCACGACCGTGGCTCCCCCGATCTCCACACCGTCCAGGTGCGAAGCACGCGCCGTGATTGTGCCGATGGGCTCCGGCCCATCGGTTTCGTACGAGGCCACCTCCACCTCTGCGCCCATTGTGCGGAGCACATCCAGGAGGCCGGTCCGAGTCGGATTCAGCCCGACACCTTCCACTGTGACCTCGGAATTGGGCGCGAGGCAGGCAGCCACGAGGAGAAAGGCCGCCGACGAAAGGTCCCCCGGGACGCGCAGATGGAACGGGGGCAACCGTGGCGGCGGGCAAAGGGTGATCGCACGGTCCTCCACGCGCAGGTCCACCCCGATCCAGCGCAGGAGGCGCTCCGTGTGGTCACGGGACGCGGCAGGTTCTGAGACCGTGACCGGGCCATCCGCATACAAGCCGGCCAGGAGGATCGCGCTCTTGACCTGGGCGCTCGCTACCGCAAGGGCAAAGGTTCCGCCCCTCAGACGCCTCTGCGGAAGCGGTGGCCCCTGGACCCTGATCGGTCCGTGCCCTTCGGTTGTCTCCACCCTCGCGCCCATTGCGCGGAGCGGCTGTGCGACCCGCTCCATCGGGCGCCGGTTCAAACCCGGGCTTCCGGTGAGCACGCTCTCGAACGGCTGCCCTGCCAGGAAGCCTGCGAGCAGCCGCATCGTCGTCCCCGAGCGCGCACAGTCCAGCGGTCTGGCTGGCGGGCACAGCCCATACAGCCCCTGGCCCTCGACGCAGAGCGAGCTGCCGGTGCGGCGGATCTGCACCCCCACTTGCTCGAGGCAACGGAGCGTGGCCTGGCAGTCTCCGCCGGGAAGCCAGTTCTCGACGCGGCTGACACCCTCGGCCAGCGATGCCAAAATGAGCGCCCGGTGTGAGATCGACTTGTCCCCGGGAACGCGGACTCGACCCCTCAAACCAGCGGCCGGGCCAACGCGCAACGTGGTCACGATCCCCTCCTTTCCGCCTGTACGGCCCAGTCGCCACGGGTTCGACAAGCCCCTTCCAGCGCCTCGCGAAGGTCGCTTTCGGGACCATTCTCCAGGCGGCTGCGAAGGTCACGTATGCGACGCTCGAGCAAGTCCAGGGCCTCCAGCACGGCGCGTCGGTTGGTCAACAGTACATCCAGCATCATCGTTACGTCGCTTGCCGCCAGGCGCGAAGCATCCCGGAACCCCGAGGAGGCAACCTCCCATACCGTTGGATCCTCTCGGGCGGCGTCCTGCACGGCGTGCGTGAGTGCGCATGCCAGGAGATACGGCACATGGCTGATCGCCGCGACCAGGCGATCGTGGCGTTCGGCATCCAGGATCAGCGGCCGCGCACCAACCGCCGAGACGAGCGCCGAAGCCAGGACCAGGGCATCCGGAGAGGTACGGGAAAGAGGCGTGAGCACAAAGACGGCACCGCGGTAGAGATTTGCGTCTGCGGCCGCGATGCCGGAGCGCTCTTTGCCGCACATCGGGTGGCCGCCGATCGCCTGCAAGTGGTCGGGCAGCCGTTCCATCGCCGCCACGATTTCTTGCTTCGTACTGCCGAGGTCCATGACCAGGCTTCCCGGCCGCGCAAGGGTGGCCAGCTCACCCAGCAAGTCCAGAACGGTGCGCACGGGCGTCGCCAGGATGACGACATCCGCTCCGGCCACTCCATCGGCCAGCGATCGCGTTGCCCGGGAAACAAAACCCTTCTGAAGGGCAACGTCCAGCGCTCGAGGGTCCCGATCCACCCCCACGACAGCGCGGCACCGTCCCCGGATGGCAGCCGCAAACGAACCGCCCATCAACCCGAGCCCGACCACGGTTAGCTGCAAATCGGCCAAGTTCATCGCAGTGACCTTCCCGCGGCCGCTGCCAGAGCACGCAGGCGCTCTACGAGGCGGGCAAAACGTTCCGGCTTGAGCGATTGCGCGCCATCGGAAAGGGCTTCTTCCGGGCGCGGATGCACCTCGATGATGAGCCCATCCGCCCCGGCCGCCAGTGCAGCGCAGGAGAGCGGTTCCACAAGCTCCCAGCGGCCGGAAGCGTGGCTCGGGTCCACGATGACCGGGAGATGCGACAGCTGCTTGAGGAGCGGCACGGCGCTGATGTCGAGCGTGTTACGGGTATACGGCTCGAACGTGCGGATGCCCCGTTCGCAAAGGATTACCTGATAGTTTCCGTGGGAAAGGATGTACTCTGCTGCCATCAGCAGCTCCTCCACTGTGGACATCATTCCGCGCTTCAGCAGCACCGGCATCCGGGACTCGCCCACGGCGTGGAGCAAGGCGTAGTTCTGGATGTTGCGGGCCCCCACTTGCAGGATGTCCGCGTAGGAAGCCACAAGCGGGACCTGCTGCGGATCCATCACCTCGGTGACCACGGGGAGGCCGGTCTCCTCGCGCGCCTCGGCCAGGAAGCGCAGCCCTTCTTCTCCCAGGCCTTGGAAGGCGTAGGGAGACGTGCGCGGCTTGAACGCGCCACCCCGAAGGATGTGTGCCCCGGCCGCTTTGACCGCGCGGGCCGTCTCGAGGAGCTGTTCGCGGCTTTCGACCGCGCACGGTCCGGCGATTACGACAAACTCCTCGCCGCCTATGGTCGCGCCGCCCACACGGATGACCGTGTTGCGGGGGTGAAACTCGCGACTGGCCAGCTTGTAAGGACGCAAGATGGGCACGGTGCGCTCGACACCGGCCATGCTCTCGAGCTGCTCGCGCAGGATCGGCCGGCCGTTCCCGATCAACCCGATGATCGTGCGCTCCTCCCCTTCGGAGAGGTGCACGCGGTATCCCCATTCTTCTACCCGGGCGATTACTTCCCCGATCTGCGCGCTGGTAGCTTCCCGCTTCATCACGATGATCATCCTCCGCCCTCCGTGCTCCAATCGGGCCGCAGCCGACGTGCCTCGCGCAAGTAGACGTGCCGAACACGCCCGACCCGATCTTCCGCCAACACGAGAACCCGGATACATCGGGGCAGCGCGCCGGCCACGGCCATCTCCTGCGTGCAAAGCATCGCAACCTCCCGCCAGCCCATTTCCCGTACTGCTTGGGCTGGATAAACCGCGTCGAGGTCGGGGGTTGCGGTAAACAGGATTGCGACCAGGTCGCCGGGCTCGAGATCGTTCTCGCGGACGATGGCAGTGAGCAGCGCCTGGGTCGCCTCCAGGATCGCTTCCTTCTTGTTGTCCTCCACGGTGATCGCTCCGCGGATGGCGCGAACGGACGGGGACATCGCCTGGCCTCCAAGGGTTAAGAAAAACGATGAGGCGTGGAGCGCTTACGCTGCTCCACGCCCCCGGTTGCCGGTTACCGATCGCGCTACGGTGACCCGGCGTGGAGCAGGCTCGGGCGCCAGTACAAATAGATGTAGGCGGTAGCCGCTCCACGCCATTCCGCGCGCACCGGGACATCCTGCGCGTACGTGCGTCCCTCAGGAAAATCGTTTGCCACGGGATGCCACCGATGCGCCATCGAAGGATTCCTCCTTGCTCGATTCATATGATAGGGCAAGACCGCGCGCCTGTCAAGCGCCTGCCCTCCGCGCCACGGCTTCCCGCAATTGCTGAACAAAGGCGGAGAGTGCTGCACTGTCCGGCTCCTCGGTTTTCCTCAGGAGCGCGCTGCCCACGATGACGCCGTCCACCAGACCCGCGATTGCCCGGGCCTGTTCCGGGCCCGAGATCCCGAAGCCGACGCACAGCGGCTTTTCGGTGTGCTTCCGCACCCGTTCGACGAATGCGGGGAGATGGGGAGGAAGTGCGTCGCGCGGCCCCGTGGTCCCGGTTACCGAGACGAGGTAGACAAACCCAGACGAGTGCTGCGCGATCAGCCGGATGCGCGCCTCGCTGCTCGTCGGAGCGACCAGGTAGACAAGCGCCAGACCCTCCAGTCGGCACATTTCCTCAAGGCCTGTGGCCTCCTCGGGCGGCAGATCCGGCACGATCAAGCCGTCCACCCCTGCGTCCCGGCAGGCGCGGCAGAAACGCGCTTCCCCATATGAGAGGATGGGGTTGTAGTAGCCCATGAACAGCAGCGGTACCTGAACCCCACGTTCACGCAGCGCAGCGGCCGACTCGAGGCAGCGGGCGACCCTCATCCCTTGCCCCAGGGCGACCTGCGTAGCACGCTGGATCGTCGGACCATCGGCGAGCGGATCCGAAAACGGGATGCCGAGCTCCACGATGTCTGCGCCAGCCTTGACTGCTGCCTCGACCACCGCGAGCGAGCTCTCCGGTGACGGATACCCGAGCGGCCAGTAGATCACAAGGACGGCGCGATCGGCCTTCCGGGCAGCGGAAAAGGCAGCTTCGATGCCGGCGGCTCCGCGCAGGTGCTCCATCTCATCCTCCATCGCTATCTCACCTCTGCGGCTCCCTCTGGCGCTGGCACGCTACGTTCCGAAGCAGTGCAGCTCGTCTGCTCGGAGAACATGCGCCAGACGGTTTCCAGGTCCTTGTCGCCGCGTCCGGACAGGTTGACCAGGACGATCTGATCCGGGCGCATCCGCGCCGCGCGTTTCATCGCCTCGGCCACGGCGTGCGCAGATTCGAGCGCGGGGAGGATACCCTCCAGGCGCGCAAGGCAAGCGAATGCTTCCAGGGCTTCGCCATCGGTTACACAGGTGTATTCGGCACGGCCGAGGTCCCGCAGGAAACTGTGCTCTGGACCCACCGCGGGATAATCCAGGCCAGCCGAGATCGAGTGCGTGGTGCGGATCTGTCCGTCCGGCGTCTGGAGCACGAAGGTGCGCGTCCCGTGGAGGACGCCCACGCGGCCCTGCGTGGGATCCCCAAAACGGGATGCGTGGAGCCCGCTTCCGATCCCGAGCCCGCCGGCCTCCACACCGACGAGCTCCACAGGATCTCGCAGGAAAGCGTAGAAGATCCCGATCGCGTTCGACCCTCCTCCCACGCAGGCCACCACGCAATCCGGCAGTCTGCCGGCCTGCTCTAGGATCTGATGGCGCGCCTCGTGCCCGATGACCGCCTGAAAGTCGCGAACCATCCGGGGATAGGGATGGGGGCCCAGGACCGAACCGAGCAGGTAGTGGGTCGTGCGGACGTTCGTTACCCAATCGCGGATGGCCTCGTTGATCGCATCCTTCAGTGTGCGGCTTCCGGCATCAACGGGGCGCACCTCGGCGCCCAACAGGCGCATGCGGGCCACGTTCGGTGCCTGGCGCTCCATGTCCTCCGTGCCCATATAGATCACGCATTCCATGTCCAGCAAGGCGGCTACGGTCGCCGTGGCCACCCCGTGCTGTCCTGCCCCAGTCTCGGCCACAAGGCGCGACTTTCCCATCCGCCTGGCGAGCAACCCTTGGCCCAGCGTGTTGTTGATCTTGTGTGCTCCGGTGTGTGCGAGGTCCTCGCGCTTCAGGTAGATCCGGGCGCCACCACAATGGGCGCTCAGCCGCGCCGCAAAGGTCAAAGGGGTCGGCCGGCCTACGTACTCGTGCAAGAGGCGCTCCATCTCGGCACGAAACTCCGGATCGACCCGGGCCTCTTCATAGGCGCGTTCGAGTTCCTCCAGCGGCGTCATCAGCGTCTCGGGCACGTAGCGCCCGCCGTAGGGGCCGAAGTAGCCCCGTGCGTCGGGCACCTCGTGCAAGCCGGCTATATGGATCCTGTCAACCGTTCCCATATTGAGCAACCTCCCGCACTGCGGATATGAACTGCCGCACCCGCGCTGCGTCCTTCCGCCCGGGAGCGCATTCCACACCGCTCGAGACATCGACGCCCCAGGGGTGAACCTGACGGATCGCCTGGCCAACGTTCTCCGGGGTGAGCCCCCCCGCGAGCAGCAGCGGTGCGGGCAAGGTCGCCTCGCTCAGCCAGCGCCAGGGGAAGGCCCTTCCTGTTCCGCCGGGCCGATCGGGGGCGTAAGCATCCAGTAGCACCAGCGTTGGTCGGTAGAGGGCCACGGCGGCGAGGGAAGCCGGATCCCGCACCCGGAACGCCTTGATCACCGGAATCCCCTGCGCGATCAGTTCCGATACCATCTCCGGACGCTCGTCGCCGTGCAACTGCGCTGCGTCCAAGTTGCACCTGCGCACCGTGTCCCGGACCACCTCGAGCGGCTCTCCGACAAAGACCCCCACGCAGCGGACGTGCGCAAACTTTTCTCGTACGGCCTGCACGATCGATCTGGCTTGTTCCACCCCGACTGCCCGCGGGCTGCCTGGATAGAACACGAAACCCAGGAGGTCGGCACCCGCGGCAGCAGCCATTGCGGCGTCCTCGAGCGTGGTCAGCCCACAGATCTTGATATGCGTCACGGCACCCTCTCCCCCCGAAGGGCACGGACTGCCCCTGCGGCGTCTTTCGCGAGCATCAGGGCTTCTCCTACAAGGACGGCGTCTGCCCCCCACGAGGAAAGCAGGCGCACGTCTTCTGGGGATCGCACGCCGCTCTCCGCGACCACGAGGATGTCCCCCGGAAGCAGCGGCCGTACCTGCCGGAAGGTGTTCAGATCGACGTGCAGGGTGTGCAGATCCCGGTTGTTGATCCCGACCACGCGGGGCGCCAGCGGCACCACACGGGATACCTCGGATGGATCGTGGATCTCGACCAGAGGCACCATCCCGAGGTCACAGGTCAGCGCAAAGAGCTCCCGTAGCTCGGCATCGGTGAGGATGCAGGCGATAAGGAGCAGGGCAGCGGCACCGTAGGCGCGCGCTTCCCACACCTGGTAGGTGTCTAGGATCAAGTCCTTGCGCAACAGGGGAACGGCGGTAGCGCGCGCGTCAAAGGCCGCACGGATCGCGGCCAGGTCCTCCAAAGAGCCGCCAAAAAAATCGGGTTCGGTCAGCACCGAGACGGCGTTGGCCCCGGCCTCGGCGTAGGCCAGCGCCAGAGCGACCGCATCGGCATCCGGCCGCAACGCGCCCCGCGAGGGCGAGCGCCGTTTGATCTCGGCGATCAGCGCGATCCCCGGGCGGCACAATGCTTGCAAGAAGTCTTGGGGCGGCGGGGCTTCGAGGGCGCACGCGCGCAAGTGGCGTTCAGGGACCGCTTTCTGGCTCCGCGCGACCCGGTCCCGAGTACGGCGTACGGCTTCTTCCAGGAACATCAGACCCTCCCTCTGTTGGTGAACGCCACGAGCGCCTCCAGGCGTTCGCGCGCCTCCCCGGAGTCGATGCTGCGCGCTGCAAGGTGCAACCCGTGGCGGAGATCGGAGGCGATGCCGGCCGCGACAAGGGCAGCTGCGGCGTTGAGGCGGACAACGTCGCGTCGTGGCCCGGGTTCTCCGGACAGGACGGCACGCAGGATTTCCGCGTTGCTCTCAGCATCGCCGCCCTGGAGGTCCGACAGGTCTGCCCCGGGAAGGCCAAGCGTTTCCGGATCGAGCAGGAAGGTCTCGACTCTGCCTCCGTGGAGAAAGGAGACACGGTTCGGCCCGGTGGTAGAGAGTTCGTCGAGGCCCCCCGCACCGTGCACAACGAAGGCGGCCTGGCATCCGAGGCCGGCCAGGACACGCGCCATCGTCTCGGTGAGGGCCGGGTCGTACACGCCGAGCACCTGCACCTGCACGCCTGCGGGGTTCGCCAGCGGCCCAAGGATATTGAAAACGGTGCGCACGCCGATCTCCCGCCGGGGCCCGGCGGCGTGCTTCATCGCGGGATGGAAAGACGGCGCATAGAGAAACCCGATACCGATCTGGTCGATGCAGGCGGAAACGCGCTCCGGAGGAAGCTCGACCTGTACGCCCAGTGCCTGGAGGACATCGGCACTGCCGCAGCGACTCGACACAGAGCGGTTCCCGTGTTTCGCAACCGGCAGGCCAGCCCCGGCCACCACGAATGCCGCAGCGGTAGAGATGTTGAAAGTGGCAAGGCCGTCGCCTCCGGTACCACAGGTATCGGCGATCAGCCGGTGCTTTGGGCGGACGGTTACCGCGCCTTGCCGCATCGCTCGGGCAAAGCCGGTGATCTCCTCGACGGTCTCGCCCTTCATCCGCAGGGCCGCCAGCAGCGCCCCGATCTGGGCAGGGGTCGCCTGGCCGGCCATGATCTGCCCCATGACCGCCTGTGCCTCGTGTGCACTGAGGTTCTGGTGTTCGATCAACCGGGCTAGCGCTTCGCGGATTTCCATCTTTCACCTCCTTATGCGCTGAGCCGAAGGAAATTGGCCAACAGGCGCTGACCTTCCTGGGTGAGGATCGACTCCGGATGGAACTGCACACCGAAGATCGGGAACTCCCTGTGCTGGATCGCCATAACCTCGCCTTCCAGCGTAAAAGCGGTCAGCTCGAGGGAAGCCGGGAGCGGTTCCCGCAGGATCAGGGAATGGTACCGCGTTGCGATGAAGGGGTTGGGCAGGTTGGAAAGGATCCCCTTCGCGGTATGGTAGATCGGGGAAGTCTTGCCATGCATGAGCCGCGGGGCGCGATCCACGCGCGCTCCGAAGACATAGCCGATGCATTGGTGCCCGAGGCATACCCCAAGGATCGGCGTCCGGTCACAGAAGCGACGGATGACCTCGTTCGAGATGCCGCTCTGCCGGGGAGTACCCGGGCCGGGGGAGATCACGATGTGAGAAGGGGCGAGGCCCTCCAGCGCATCGCACGAGATGGTATCGTTGCGGAACACGTGGACCTCTGCCCCCATAGCGCCGAAGCACTGGACCAGGTTGTAGGTAAACGAGTCATAGTTGTCGATGACGACGATCATCGCCCACCTCCGCAAGATCGACCGCCTCCATAAGGGCACGCGCCTTGTGACAGGTTTCCTCGTACTCGCGCGCCGGATCCGAGTCGGCCACGATGCCCGCTCCTGCCTGAACGTGGGCACGGCCTCGGTGGAGGATCACGGTTCGAATGGCGATACAGGTATCGAGGTTCCCCTGGAAGCTAAAGTAGCCGACGGCACCTGCGTACGGCCCGCGCCGCTCCTCTTCCAGCTCCGCGATAATCTCCATCGCCCGCACCTTCGGCGCTCCGGTTACCGTGCCGGCGGGGAAAGTGGCCCGGAGCAGATCGAAGGCGTCCAGTTCCGGGCGCAGGATACCGACGACACGCGAGACGATGTGCATGACGTGGGAATACCGTTCGATGGACATCAGTTCCGAGACCCGCACGCTGCCGTACTCGCAGACACGGCCGAGGTCATTTCGCCCCAGGTCCACGAGCATCACGTGCTCGGCCCGTTCTTTGGCGTCAGCGAGGAGCTCTTCGGCCAGTCGCCGATCGGCCTGCGGGTCGCGATCCCGCGGGCGAGTTCCGGCGATGGGCCGTAGCTCGGCCTGCCGGCCTTCCAGCCGCACGAGCATCTCCGGCGAAGACCCGACGAGCGCCAGCTCACCGGGCAGTTCGAGCAGGAACATGTAGGGCGATGGGTTCAACCGACGCAGGGTGCGGTAGATGAGGAAGGGGTCCGCGGTGGTCGTGCGGGTGAAGCGTTGCGAAAGCACGACCTGAAAGATGTCGCCTGCCGCAATGTAGGCCTGGGCCCGGCGGACCGCCTCCTCGAAACGCTCCTGCCCGAGGTTCGATTGCCACGCTGGAAGCTCCTTTCTCCTTTCGCCGGGTTGCGAGGGGAACTGGACAGGACGTTCCAGCAGAGTCGCGAGGGCGCCGATCCGCGCTTCAGCCTGATCGTAGGCCCGGTCGACATCTTGGTCAGCGGGGGAGCATGCCATCAGGAGCAGGCGATGTTGCACGTGGTCAAAGACTACGAGTGTATCAGCGAGCAGCCAGCAGGCATCCGGAAGGCCAACTCCGGGCTTCTCGGCCAGCGGCACGCGCTCGAACCAGCGGACAGCGTCGTAGGAAAAGTAGCCCACCAGTCCACCGCAAAAGCGGGGTAGCTCCGGACGCAGGGAAATACGGTAGGCGAAAAGGAGCGCGGAGGCTGCCTCGAGTGGGTCGCCCTGACCAATGAGACGAGGGGGCTCTCCGTCGGGCTGCCACCAGACCTGGTCGTTTTCCGCCGTGAGCACACCGCGGGGATGGACACCCAGGAAGGAGTACCGTCCCAGTTGTTCGCCTCGCTCGACGCTTTCCAGGAGGAAAGAAGGCCCGTTTCCCCGCAGCTTCAAATAGAGCGAGATGGGCGTTTCGAGGTCGGCCGGCCATTCTCGCCAGACCGGCACACGGACCCCCTTTTCCGCCAGATGTCGGAACTCGGTGCGCGAGGGGAAGAGCATCGTTTCTCCTCCTTTATGCAAAATGCCCGTCCCCAAAGGGACGGGCATCGCCCGCGGTGCCACCCTTCTTGGCCTGATCCGGAAAACGTCCGGAGGCCCGGAGGCGGAAAAGCAAAACACCGCCGTGAGAGCAACCTCCCAGGCGGTTCTTGCCAGCCTCACGCTCAGCAGGTACGGGATATCCGCTGAGGATATCCGATACCCCCACCCGATAACGGAGGTGAACCGACCGCAGCTACTACCCCCGAAGGGGGTTCGCCCGGCGACTCCCGGGCCCATTCAGCGTCTGCGCTGGCACCGGGCTCCCACCTGACCCCGGCTCTCTGAGCCCCGCTTCGACGCTTACTCTTCCCGTTCGCCGTCTTAGTTCTGCTTTGCCTATATTTTATCACCCGAGGCGAATATTGTCAAACGTTGCAAACCGATTCGGTAGTTGACAAAGGCTTGGTCATCTGCTATCCTATTGGTCATCGAGGCAGGCTGGAGCTATGATGGATCTTCTCTCCCGGCGCTTTCAGAGGCATCCAGACATCGTTTCTCGCAAGATCGGGGACGAGTTCGTGCTGGTACCGATCCGCTCGAGCGTGGCCGATCTGGATGCGATCTATACGCTGAATCCGGTAGCGGCACACATCTGGGAACTGCTCGACGGGAAACGGGACGGATACGCCATCCTCGAAGAAATCGTCCGCGAGTACGACGTTTCTCCAGAGCAGGCTCGTGCCGATCTGATCGAGTTCCTGGAGCAGCTGCTCGCAGTACAGGGTATTGTGGCGGTGGAGGCGGCTCCAGATGCCTGATTGCGCCGATCCGAGTATCCCGGTTGACCGCTGGGTAGAAGATCTGCGGCGACGGTCGAAGCGCCTTCCCCTCAGCGTTTCGATCGAACTGACCGAGCGGTGCAACCTGCGCTGCCTCCATTGCTACATCAACCGGCCGGCCGGCGATGCCAAAGCCCGCTCCTGCGAGCTGGACCTGACATCCTGGGAACGCATCCTCGACCAGCTCGCCGAAGCAGGCACCCTGTGGCTCCTCTACACCGGCGGCGAGCCGCTGTTGCGCCCGGACTTTCGCGATCTATTTCTGGCCGCCAAGCGGCGCGGTTTCCTCGTCACCGTGTTTACGAACGGAACACTGGTGGACGAGGAGGTCGTGCACCTGTGGCAGGAGTACCCTCCGCGGCGGGTCGAGATCACGCTGTACGGAGCCACGGAAACCACCTACGAGCGTGTCACGCGCGTCCCGGGAAGCTTTGCGCGCTGCCTGCACGGGATCGAGCTGTTGCACGGACACGGTGTCCCCTTGGCCGTCAAGGCCGTTTTCATGCGCGAAAACGTGCACGAGTTCGAGGAGATCCGGCGGATAGCGGAGGCATATGGTGGGCCGTTCCGCTTCGATACCTTACTGAACCCGCGTCTGGATGGCGATAGCCACAACACCTCGGGGCAGCTTTCGGTTGAGGAAGTCGTGACGCTCGACCAGAGCGATCCGCGACGGTGGGCGGACTGGAGGAGGCTGGCGGAACAGGCCTCTGCACCGGGCCTGCCGCCGTACCGGTACAATTGCGGGGCAGGGGTGACGACCTGCCACATCGACGCATATGGCCGGCTGTCCCCGTGTCTGCTCGTGCGCCACAGGCAATACGACCTGTGCACCGGCGACTTTCGCACCGGTTGGGAAGTGTTCCTTGGGAGCGTGCGATCCGAACGGAGGACGAGGCCAGCGCCGTGCGACACGTGCCGTTTCTACAATCTGTGCGGTGTGTGTCCGGGCTGGTCGTACCTTGCGATGGGGGACGAAGAGGAGCCCGTTCCGTTCCTGTGCCGTGTGGGACGGGAGCGAGCTGCCCGACTCGGGATCGATGGGGAGCAACACGTGGCAGCAATTGTAGACAGTTCTCGGGAACACCAAACGGAGGAGGCTCTCCATGGAAGACCGGGTAGCGCCTCAGGGAAAGAAGCCCTACGAGAGGCCGCGACTGCATAGGGTGCGACTCGCACCCGAGGTCGCTGCACTGGGCGCGTGCAAGACGGGTTCACAGGCAGGACCGTACGGTGACAACTGCGTGGCCGCGGCCTGTAACAATCTAGTGACCTCCTAGTTTCAAGACGGTCGTATGAGTTTTTGTCCCTGCGGCGTCGGCAGGCCGAACAGCCTTGCATATTGCAGGGGAGGGCTCTTGACAGGTTGTCTCTTGCAACCCAACACAGGCTAGGTTGGAAAATCGGGACAGGCGATGGATGCAGGCCAATCCTGTGGGAACGCGGTTTGCTTGGAGATCGGGGACCTTCAATGGAGGGCATCCCAGGCATCTCCCGACATAGAATTGACCCTGGGTCCGGCTCTATGGCGCTTCGCCGTGCACGAGAGCGAAGGTGCGGACATGACGCTCCTGGTAAGGGCCGGCCTTCCGGAAATTCCGGACGGGTGCGTGTTGCAGTTTGCCTCAAGCGGTCTCTGGAGCCTGTACACAGCAGGAGAGCAATCTTGTATCACCCTGGCGTTCCCTGGAGCAGATACCCCCTACGAAGTTGCGCTCCTCGGGAAGTCGCTCCGCGATGGCGAGTTGTGGGTGCATCCTTCTCTGGTGCTCAAGCCCGTGGACCCTTGGGAATACCCGTTTTCCGAGCTGCTCATGGTACTACAGTTGGCTCAGGGCCGTGGGGTGTTGCTCCACGCTGGGGCGCTCGTGGATGAGGGCCGGGCGATCCTCTTTGTGGGGGAATCCGGTGCTGGCAAGAGCACGATGACGCGCCTGTGGGCGCGGAGCGGGGTACAGTTCCTGAGCGACGACCGCGCGATCGTGCGCAAGTGGGGTTCCACCTTCTGGGCTTACGGGACCCCCTGGCACGGGGATGCGGGGGTCGCTTCTCCCGGGAAAGCGCCGCTCCGGGCGCTCTTTTTCCTCCAGAAGGCGGCGTCGCACGCGGTGCGGCCCCTGGCAGCGCGGGACGCGATGGCGCGGTTGGTGGTGAATTGCTTTCCCACCTTCTGGGACCGCGAGGGGATGGCATTTACGCTGGGTTTCCTGGCGGATATGGTGGAAAACGTTCCCTGCTACGAACTTGCCTTCGCCAGGGACCCTGGGGTCGTCGATCTGGTCCGAAGCATCGTCTGAAAAGGTGGAACGGTTGCCTGTCTTGTTGGCACCAGGCGAAGAGGTAGTCGCCGTATTGCAGGAGGTGTTCGCTAGGGGAAAGCGGGTGCGGATGCAGGTCAGGGGGTGGAGCATGCACCCGGCGTTACAGGATGGCGACGTCGTGTGGATCGAGCCGGCCGATCCGCACAGACTGCGGCTGGGCGACGTGGTGTTATACCATACGGCCGATGGCCGGCCGGTCGTACACCGG
>JBDOIE010000199.1:0-3396 GCA_041082245.1 Chloroflexia bacterium | reverse complement strand
ATGTCGCCGGCTGGTAGGTCGGTCGTGGCTGGGAAGGGGGCGGCGAGCTGGTAGTCCGGTTGCGCCTGGTGCAGACGGCGGGACTTGGCCTCGGTCTGAAGGTAAGCCATGAAACGGTAGATCTGCCGGCCGGCCTTGTCCGCGAGTTCCGACACCTCCTCAAACTGCTCCCGCGTGATGTACCCGCAGTCCAGCGCGATGTACAGCTGCGCCCGAACTTCGCCCAGCGAACCTTTGGCGCGGCCCAGGAAATCGGTGAACAGGGCAGACGTGCGCGATTCGAATCCCTCGGCGATGTTGCTCATCACGCTGATCGCTGCCCGCCGGATCTGATCCCGCAGCGCAAAATCCTGGGCAAAGGCCCCTTTCCCGCTCAACGCATAGAACCGCCCGGCCAACACCCGCGCGGTCTGCCACGCCTCGATCTCCTCAAACCTCTGGATCCCAGCCACCTGCTTACCCCCCAACGCTCAACCATCAACGATCAACGATCAACGCTTAACCCATCGTCCGTGTCCCCGCGTCCGCCTCGGCGGGTGGCCTCGCTCCCCTGCCGCCTCCAGCATCTCGACCGGCACCTCCGCGCGGTTGCATTCGCCCAGAAAGCGGATCAGGATGCGCACCCGCTCCGAGGGCTCCAGCGGCCCTTCGAACACCGCCTCCAGCCCCGCAAGCGGACCCTCGCGCACCCGTACCCGGTCCCCGGGGCGGAAACGCGCCGGCCGAAAGCCCCCACACGCCTCGACCTCCGCCAGGCGCTTCCGTACGAGCGCGATCGCTTCCTCCGGCACCCGCGCGGGAACCCCTCCGAACGAAACGAGCGCCCGCATCCCCGGAAGCCAGCGGAAGAAAGAAACCCCTACACGTTCCAGGTCCGCCCGCGCGAAAAGGTAACAGGGGAAAAGCGGCCGGCTCCGGGGCGCTTCCCCACGGCGCCGCTCCGTGTACAGCGGAACGAAGCACTCGATCCCTTTTGCTTCCAGCTGCTCTCCCACACGCGCTTCCTGCCTGGGTTTGGTGTAGAGCGCGTACCAGCATTCCATGCGCTGCGGCCTTTCTGGGTTATAACCCACCTTGCCGCTTCGCTGCCAGGCGATGCGGCCGGCTTCCCACGGTTCTTTCCCAGATTTCGCGGGGTCCCCCGCAACAGGAATCGGTCCCTACCTGGACCTGTAACGGATCCCCTCCGCCTCCGCTTCGCCCGCGAAAGGCGGGTGTACCGCATCCGTTCTCCTGCCCGGGCTATCGGAGGGAAAAGAACAGGACCCCCGGCCAAAGCCCGGCACAGGGGTCGCCCGATGCATCGTACGGGCAGGGGAAACCAGCCACGCTGAAACGGAGCTCCCGAAGGGTCCCCACACGAAGCGCTGCGTCCGTCTGCTCGCCTGTTGGTTAAAGGGCTCTTCCCCTTCGACACCCGCAGAGTCGAACACGGGAGGCTCCTTTCGTTGACAACCAACCACTCCCACGCAGCCACCCGGAAACAGTCAAATAATAGTATAGCAACCGTCGGGCACCCTGTCAAGCGGGGAAAAGTTTCAAATTCATTAACTTCAGGGCGTAGGAGCGCCAGTAGCCGTCGGAAGCGGGAGCGGCGTTTCCACAGGGGTGGGGGTGGCCGCGCCGGCCCGCAGGGTCTCGACGGCTTCCACCGTGGGGGCGATCTGCAGCGTCTCCACCCCCGCGAGGAGTTCGGAGAAGATCCAGCCTCGGGCTCCCTGCTGCAGGAGCTGCGCCGTTTCGCTCGATTGCGGATTATGGATCTCGGCCAGCGTCACGGCATACCACCATTTCCCTTCCGCACCGATCCGCCCCCCGTGGATCCAGACCTCGTCCGTCTCGTGCAACACGCCGATGATCGCCCCCGTGGCCGTGTCCGGCCGGTCGCGCACGTTCGCCAGGGGCGCCACGACCACCGCCCGGATCGGCGGGAATTCGGGGAGCGGCGTAGGCGTGGGCGAAGCGGTGGGGGTGAAAGTCGCCGTAGGGGTTATCGTGGGCGTCGGCGTCCGCTGCACCGGGAGCCGTGCAAGTTCGTGCCGGATGAACGTGAAAGCACCCCAGACGATCGCCCCGCAGAGCGCGAGGATCAGGAGCGCCTCCAGCGCGCTCAGAAGGCGCGAGAGCGGCGTCCGGTCGATGCGCTCGATCGCCCGCTCCGCCGCTTCGGCCACCGGCTCGCCCCAGGAGGTGCGCGTCTCGTCGTTCCGTGCCACACGCTGCAGCCGGCCGCGCGCGAGGCGGCTCTGTAGCTGCCCCAGCGCCTCTGCCGCCGCCCAGCGCACGTTGCTGTTCGGGTGCTCGAGCGCGCGCTTGAGCGCTCCCACCGCCCGCCGATCGCCGATCGCGGCCAGCGCTTCGCAGGCGCGAAAGGCCTGGAGCCAGGAGTCGCCCTCGAGCGCTTCGATCAGCGCCGGCACCGCCGGCCGGCCGATCTCTACCAGCACGTCGACCGCCTCTTTGTGCCCCGGCGCATCGGGGTCGGCCAGGAGCGAAACCCAGTGCGCCACCGCCGCCTCCGTCTCCCGGCGCGCGGCATCGTCTCTGGCCGGCGCGGGCGCACCCCGGCGGGCACGCACGGCCTCGAGAAGGGAACGTCCCCAGCGGGAGAGTATCAGGGGGATACGCTTGAGGAAGTCTACCGCTTGTGGGCGGTCCGCCATCCGGCCTCCTTCGTTCGCGGGTCTGTCTGTGCCCCCTGCGTGGGGCCGGCCTGCATTATACACGAGGGCGCGCTGGTCCGCAAACGCGCGCACCTGCAGCCAATCGCAGCGAGGCCTCGCCTCTACGGGCCCGGCACGCGGAGGATCCAGTTGTCGAACTCGAAGGTTCCCTCGTCGCCCGGGGAGAAAAACCCGACCGTCATCCCAACCTTTCCTTTGATCAGCGCGAAATCCTCCGCGGTCGCCACAAGCTCGCCGTTGACCCACAGACTCAGATGCGCCCCGACCACGGCGGCCTGTATGGTATTCCAGCCCTCCCTCCGGATGGCCGCCGTGGCTGTCCCCTCCGCCAGTGTCGTCCATTCGTCTCTGTGCCAGCGCTCCAGAAGGTACCTCTGGGTTGCCGCCGTCAAGGTAAAGCGATAGTACCCCTCGTCGCTCAGGCGGAAGACAATCCCTGCCTGGGCATCCGGCGGGCCGGCCACCTGTCGGACATCCACGGAGAGATAAAAGTCATAGATGTCCCCAACTTCTGGATACACCCAGGAGACCGCATCGCGCCGCGTCTTTCCGTGCCAGCGGTATACCCCGTCCGCGATCTCGGCCGTATTCTCCGACCAGTATTCCCCCTTCCACAGGGAGCCGATGGGCCACTCGTACCGGTTGTCGGTGAAGCGTTCCTCGATGACCGTCGTCCATCGTTCCAGGCTGGGCAGGTCGGGTGGCACGTACG
>JBDOIE010000066.1:0-7254 GCA_041082245.1 Chloroflexia bacterium | reverse complement strand
GGTCTCGATCGCGCGCCGCAGCAGTTTACCTGGGCCCAGGATGTGCTCCTGGCCCACAAACTCGTCCAGATCGCGCGGACGCATCCGCGCGGCGAGGGGCGCCTCGCGTTCGAGTTGCTCCTTACGGCCGGCCGCGAAGAGGTCCATCCAGACCCTCCAGATGTCTTGAAGGACATCGTCTATAGTCCGGCCCAATAGGATCCAGCGGATCTTACGTTCTGTAGTCGGCGATCAGAACGGGCCGTCGCGCGTGGCCCTCGCACAAGTGGCCGATAGGGCACTCAGAACACGCAGGCTGCTCGTGGTTCTTGCAGTAACGGGTGCCGATGTGGATCAAGCCATCATCCAATTCAGCCACCCCAAGACCGGAAGAAGATAGCAAGAGAATCGCGTGCTGAATCCTGTGAACTTCTACCTGCCGCGGTGGTCGCTTGTGCGTTCTCAAGTGATTGATGACAACCTCGTCATAGGCCTTCCGCAGATCTTGCGGCAAGGCCCGAGCCACCGGTAGGCCTCGAATGTTGGTCACGCGCAAGTAGTGCTTGCCACCCTTCCCTTTCCCGGGTTGAATCACACCAGCGCGGCGATAGGCTTCTTCGGTAGCCCAGGCCAAGAAGTAGCCTGTCCGCCACAGCACCCGCCCAGCATTCGAGTCATAGGGAACCTCAAAAGAGAAGGGTCCCCACGAGGGTCCCGAACGGCGAGAAAGATGCCAGGTCGCGACCAGCCACTTTGCGAGGAGGTGGCACGCCTTGTCGCCAATTGCTTTGCCCAGACCGTAACGCGGGTTATCCTTGAGCTGTTCGCTCATCCTTTCGGCAGATTCCCACCTCTCAAGGTAGTCCAGCAGCGCAGTAGACTTGTGCTCCCCTTCTGCCTCCCGTTCCAGCAGCAGCGGTAGCGCAAGGGGCACTCCCCAGCGAAACACGGCATAACTGAGTACCTGTCGTGAATTGTCCATAAAGAGATTATAGCGAGAGGCCTTTGACAGGTTCTCCCTGGCCCAAATCTCGGCACGGACAGCGCTCACAGATGAGTGCTTCTCGAGGATTTGCTCTATTCCGATGCCCAGATCCTCAAAGAACGCGAGAGGCCGGTGCAGGAAACGAACTTCCCTTCGGTACAACTCATTCGTGACGTCTACCAAGAGCTGCCGGACGCCGGTAATATCAGGACCCTGGTCCAACACAGCATTTAGCAACAAGAATCGGGAAAGGACCTCCCTTCTCGTACATGCACCGTCCCGACGGTCCAGATTGGACTCGTCGAGGGTCCCGCCGTCCCGGAAGAAGTGGTCGAAAGGCTCCACTTGGCGTAGTGGGGGGACGGAAGGATGCTCTTTCCCAATCCTGGCAACCTCCTCAAGAAGGTTCTGAATTGCCGTCACCTCAAGAGGGCTCTGACCTGCTGTCACCTTGGCGTATCCCTCACATCAACCGGGGCTGTTCAACGGAAGCCGCCTTAGCCTTGCTACGCGGCAGTCTAGCCGCCGTCTCGTTCGCAGGCTCGTCGAGCGCAACCTTCTCAAAAACGGCGACCAGTTGCTGAGGACGCACCATCAGCGGTTCGTCCAACCGAGCCCTTGCGAGCTCCACATACTTGGCAACGATGTCGTACCCAACAAAGCGCCGCCCCAGCCAGCGGGCCACCTTGGTGGTCTGACCTGACCCGAGGAAAGGATCCAAGACAAGGTCACCTGGATAGGAGTACAGCAGGATCAACCGATAAGGGATCTCCTCCGGGAATGGGGCCGGGTGATCGATCACTCCCGGAGGAACGGGAGCAATGTGCCAGATGTTATTCGCGATGTCCATCGTGAAGAGTTTGTTTACAGGGATCTCCGATCCGGCTTTCTCCTCTTCAGTCCGTCCTTCAAAAATCTTCGGTCCCGGTTTGCGGAAAACGAGGATGTATTCGTTCATGATGTTGGGGTAGTAATACCCTGGATAGGGCTTCTGAATAGTGACCCCAGCCCGCTTCACCCCCGCCGTGCACTTGTGCCAGATAATGTCCTGATGAAACTGCCAACCACGGCCAGTCAAACGGCTGACCAAGTCAAACGGCAGCGGGTACAAAACTCCGTCCAGAAGCACGGTGCCGATGACAACGGCCGCAAATCCACCGGGTTTGGTTACCCGCAACACTTCGGTAAAGATGCGTTCCAACCAAGACAGGTAATCTGCGTAGTCAGAGTAGCCGTTCGAATACGTGCGTGTTCGGTAATAGAGTGTCTTATCTATGGCATGGATGTCATAGTCGATAGCGTTCCAGTAAGGTGGCGACGTTACAGTGAGAGCTACCGCACCGTCCGGGATCTCGTCCATAGACTCGCAAGATTTGACAAACAACTGATTCATCGCTACTCCTCCTGTCTCCACCAATTCCACCCCGCGCGAATTATTCTAGCACCGTGTAAAGCGCTGGTCAACATGGGCGCTGAGCGCAAGTGCCAAGCGGATGGCCGCTTGTGTGGCAGGCAACAGTATAAGACTTGGCCGAGATTGCGGCGGAAGATGTTCGCGCAAGCCCAGGGCAGTGCGCGCTTGTACCTCGCTGGGCGTCCGTGGGGCAGCCGATTGATACGAGAACGTTTCGCGAGCGGCTATTCGGGAACGCCTCGAACCCGCCTGGTATGGCAAAGAAACTTGCCCGAAACCCGATTACGGTAGTACAATGGGCACACGAGAACCGAGTACTGTGCTAGGAGAGACCATGATCCGCACACTCTACCGCGACCCGGCCGGCCATTGTCGCTGCGAACTCCCGGTCGAGGAGCTGCCCAGAGCACTCCGCGAGCCCGAGGGGCTGCTCTGGGTCGATTTCCAGGGCGAGCCCCCTGAGGTTTGTGAACCGATCCTCCACGAAACCTTCGGCTTCCATCCCCTGGCGGTCGATGACGCCCTGCAGGAATCGCACGTCCCGAAGATCGACGACTGGGGGGAGTACCTTTACATCGTCCTGCATGCTGTCGAGTTCGATCCGGCCGATGGGCCGGCCGCGCGGCTGAGAACCCTGGAGCTCGACCTCTTCCTGGGGCGCAATTTCCTCGTCACCCATCACGACGATCCGATCCCCGCGGTGGATCGCGTGTGGGCGTCCTGGCAGCGCAACGAGCGCCCGCTCCGCAAGGGGGCGGATCACCTCGCCTATCGCCTGGCAGATGAGCTGGTAGCGGACTATATGCCCACCGTCGAGGCCCTCGAGGTTGCGATCGACGAGATCGAGGACCGGGTGTTCGGTAACCCAGAACCTCGGGTTGTCGAGCGCATTTTCGCGCTCAAGCGCGTGCTATTGCACTTGCGGCGCATCGCCATACCCCAGCGCGAGGTCCTCAACCGACTCGCACGGGGCGACTTTGCGGTGATCGACGCCGATTGCCGTCCCTTCTTTCGTGATGTCTACGACCACCTCGTCCGGCTGAACGACATCAACGAGAGCCTGCGCGACCTGCTGAGCGGCGCAATGGATATCTACCTTTCCGTCATCAACAACCGGATGAACGAAGTGATGAAGACGCTGACCATTATCGCTACGCTGTTCATGCCGCTTTCCTTCATCGCCGGCTTTTTCGGGATGAACTTTTTCCAGCCGGTGGCGGATTCGATGAAGGTGTGGACCCGCGAACCCGCCCTCTGGATCACCCTTGTCCTGATGCTTCTGTCCCCAACAGCGATGCTCATCTGGGCACGGCGGAGAGGTTGGATCTAGAACCGGGAGGTTGGATTGCTCTTCCTTAGCCTGTTGCTGTTTGCGCTCGCCGCTCTCGCCTTCTGCGCCTACCTGGGGTATGGCCCGGCCAAGCTCCTCCTCCGGCCGGAACAACGCGACGATGAGGGCCCCTTCGCCCTTCTGCTGGGATACGTGCTTCTTCTCCTGATTGGCTATTACGGGGTGCAGACCGTGCTGAACCTGCGCCAGGCGCTCCTGGTCGCCGCAGGGATCGGGACGCTCCTCAATGCGATCGCGTTGTGGCACCGGCGCGGCGAACGGCTCCATTTGAACCTGCGCGCGCACGCCGGAGCGTACCTGCTGGCCGGCCTGGCGTTCCTCCTGGGCATCGTGCCGCTGTTGAGTTATGGTTATGTCACCGTCATCGGCGAGAACTGGGACCCGGAGAACTATCTTCCGGTCGCCGAATACCTCGTGCGTGTGCCAGTGAAGGGGATCCCGAACCTGCCGCCGAGTCCGTTGCGGGAGCTCAATGCGAATCCACCGCGCATCGGCCTTACGCTCGGCTTCTCCGTCGCCCAGGGGATCTGGCAACAGCTCGTTGGGTGGGACGCGCTGCGCAGCTTCGCCCCGACGCTTGCGCTTCTCCGGGGCCTGACCGTTCTGGCCTCTTACCTCCTCTTCCGCCGCACCCTTCGGATGGAGCGGTGGGTTACGCTCGTTGCGTCCGCGCTGGTGTGCCTGCACGCCCAGGGGTTATGGCTCTCTTTCATGAACTTTGGCATGCAGGTGTCCTCGTTGCCCCTGGTGCCGCTGGGGCTGGTGCTGCTGGCGGACCTGCTGAGGCATCCTGATCTGCGCAGCGGCTTCGCCACCAGTTTGGCGGTGGCAGCCATCCCGGTGAGCTACTACCCCGCGTTGACCGTCTTTGTCCCGACGGCCCTGGCACTTGGGGCCGTGGAGCTCTTCTGCTCGCGGCGGCGTGTGGCGACACTCCTGGCCGGCCTGGGGACGGCAGCGGGTTCGGTGGGCATCGCCTGGGGCACAGTGCTGGATTACGGGCGTGGCTTTGCTTTCCGCTATTCGCTTCCCAAGACCACGCTGGGGCTGACCCGCTTGATCACGGTACAGGAGATCCTCGGATTGGCCCCGTTTGCTGTCCGGCCGGAACGGGTGCCTCAGCTCCTGGAAGCATTTCAAACGGTCGCGCTCTGCTTGCTTGCGCTGCTTGCCCTGCTCGCGTTGATCCGTGTCCAGAGTCGATGGTACTGGCTCGCCATTGTGGTACCTGGTGTGCTCTACCTCCTGTGGCTAAGGGGTTCTTTCCTGGGCGTAGCTTCGTTCCTCCAGGCCCGGGGTGTCCCCATCGGCAGCGGGTTCCTGCGACGGCTCCAGCCGTACCCATATGCCTTTATGAAGGGCGCTTCGTACGTGGCGCCGTTCTTGCTGGGCCTGGCCGCGCAAGGGCTGGCCGTCCTGGCCTCGTGGCGGACACGCACCGCTGCGCGCGCGTTGACCGCTGTTGCGGCGGTGTTCGTTCTCGGCCTGGCCGGCTGGTCGTGCGGCCGCGTGATCGCCCGTTACGCGGTTCGGCCGGCCCTGTTCGACCGACCGCTGCTCGAGGTAGAACAGGCCGTGGCGCTGATCCCCAAGGGCGCGCCGGTCTATCTCACAAACCATCCGGAGCGCATTGGGCCAGTAAGTGGCCTCCTGGCCTACTTCCTCCGGGAGCACCCGTTGCGCGGGACGATCTCCACTGCTTACAGCGGGATGCGCTACTGCCTGCCGGGAGAAGCTTTCCCCTACGCGTTGCTGGACCTGCGGGACGACCCCTACGTGCTGGGCTTTTTCCCGGAAGACCGCATCTGGCAGGGTGGCGGGATGGTGCTCTACCGGCGGGATCCCCACCAGCGCAGCTTTGTCGATCTCCGGCCGGGCGGTTGCGAAGCCCGGAACGCCGAACCGGCGCTGGGGTCGTCGCCTCTGGCAGGGCAGCTGCTGGCCCTCCCGGGCCCGTGCCAGAAGGTCGCCCCCGATACGCCCCTGTACCTGTACTTCGGCGAGGGCGGCCTCTCTTCGGAGGTGCTTTCGGGCACCGGCGCGACCTCGGGCACGCTCCTGTTGTCGTGGGTATCGCTTGCGGAGAGTCCCGGGCTCCTGCAGTGGGACGACGGAACGGCAGAGGAGATCACCATCCCCGCAGGGTTTTCCGTGTATCGTACCGCCCTTCGGCCATCCGTGCGTCGGGTCGAGGTCACCGCGGGCGGCCCGGGGCAGGCAGCAGTCTGCTGGGCCGCGCAGGGCGCTGAGGAAGCGGAGCGCGATTGGATCCCATTGCCCCGGACCTTTGCTTTCCTGAGCCGCGCGGAAGCCCACGGCAGCACCCTTTCGCTCGAGGTCCGGGTTGCATCTGCGGAAACGCGGCCCCTACACGGGGTGGTGGAGGTATGGGAGAACCGTTACAGCGGCGCCACCCACTACGCCTGGTGGGGACCCTTGCCACTTCCGGAGGCAGGCAGCCTGTTGCTGGAAGTGGATCTGGAGGCGAGGGAGGCGAGAGGGCAGATCGATGGTGAAACCGTTGCTCTTCCACCCCACGTGGGAGCGGCGGAGTGGCCGGCGGCGCGCGACGGGTCCTATTTTGCCAGTCTATGGGTTTACTACGGAGAAGCTATCCAGTCGATCCCCGTGGCGCGCTTTGAGGTTGCACAGGGGACTGTGCAGGAGCTGGTTGCCCTGCCCAGCGACCCATTGCCTCTGTATGCCCGAGCGCTCAGTGTCTCAGCGCAGGTGGCTTTCGGAGAAGGACTGCAGCTGGTGGGATACGAGTTCCCGGAGGGCCCCCACGCGCCGGGAGAGGTTGTGCCTGTTTTTCTGGAGTGGCGCTCGCGTGCCCCGGTGCCGGTCAACTATGCAGTAACCCTTCAGGTTATCGGCCCGGGGGGCTTGCTTGGCCAGGTCGATGTGCCGCTGGGGGGCGAAGCCCATCCGACGACGACGTGGAGACGTGGGGAAATGGCGCGTATCGAACTCCCCGTGCGTCTGGAGCAAACGGCGCCCTGTGGACGCCACCGTCTGATCGTAGCCGTGTACGATCCCGCGACGCTGCAGCGGTTGCCCGTGCTCGGACCGGGAGGTGAGGAGCTGGGGGACGCGTTTGAGCTGGGGCAGGTCGTGATCGGACGGTAGCCGGGCCAATCGGGAGGAACCAGGTGCAAGGAAGCTTTGCGGCAACATCTGTCGCTTTCGACCGGGCTGCGGCATTCTACGACCGCACGCGTGGGTTCCCGCCGGGGGTCGATCTGGAGGTTGCACGCGGGATCTGTCGGTTGGCCGGCCTTCGGCCGCGAGACCAGCTGCTGGAACTCGGCATCGGCACCGGGCGGTTGGCGCTTCCACTGGCGCAGAGCGGCCTTTCCGTTTGGGGCATCGACCTTTCGCGCCCGATGCTCGAGGTCCTGGGGACCAAACCCGGGGGAAAGCATATCCCAGTTGTGGAGGGCGACATCACCGCGCTTCCCTTCGCCACCGCTCGCTTCGAGGCGGTACTTGCGGTACACGTCCTGCACCTGGTGGCCGCGTGGC
>JBDOIE010000175.1:0-38614 GCA_041082245.1 Chloroflexia bacterium | reverse complement strand
GGCGTCGTCCACGACGCGCCGTTCCAGTACCCCTCCCCCTACGGTGCCGACAGTGCTGCCGTCCTCGCGCACGAGCAGCTTCGCTCCGAGAGGCGCGGGGGACGGCCCCTGTACCTCGACCACCGTCGCCAGGGCGGCCGGCTCGTTGCGTTCCACGTGGTCCAGAAACGCACGAAGCGCCTCGTTCATACTGCCCCCTTCGGGCACCTGCTCTGGACGCCCGGGTGCCTGAGCCCAAGCGCCAGTATCGCCTGCGCGGCAGCCACTTCCTCGTCCGTGAGGGCGCGCGGATAGTTGTACAAAGGCCCTCCGGGCCGCTCGTTATAGAAGGGACGGTTGCACCCAGGACATCCGGAGGTCTGGAACGCTTTCCCGTCCGCGAGCAGAATCTCGACGTCAGGGATCCCCACGTCGATCAACCGCCCGGCGGCGTCGAAACGGAACGTCTCCGCGCGTGCGATGCCCTGATGCACGAGGTAGCGCGCGGCCTGCATCCTCCGGTAGGCCGCGAGGGAAGGGGGCGGCAGGTCCGCAAGCGCGGTTCCCGGAAGCGGGGTAAACGCAAAGAGCCCCACCGTCCCGCCCCAATCGTACACTTGCTGGAGCACCCGGCATACGTCCGCTTCTGTCTCCCCCAGACCGACGATCAGGTGCACGCGGACGCGGTTCCCGTAACGGCGGCAGGAAGCCTCTACCAGGCGAAGCATCGCGCTCCAGCCGGCACCCTTCACCCTTCGGAACACCGCCTCGCTTGCGGCATCTAACCCAAGGCCGACCGCATCGGCCCCGGCCCGGAGCAGGGCACCGACGGCGTCCTCGTCTGGGGGGCGGATGGCTACAGAGACCGGAAGCGAGGTCACACGCTGCAGGGACCGCACGACGCTTGCCGCTTCCTCGAGCGCTCCACGGTGCACCGTCACCTGCAGGCAGATGCGCTCGAGCGGCGCTGCGGGCTGTTCCAGGCTCCGGAGCACCTCCTCCGTGGGGTGCAGCGGCCACAAGACCCGTGACAGGGCATCCCTGCGCGCGCGGCTGCCCCGGGCCTGGGCACAGAACGCACAAGCCATGGCGCAATCGCGGTCGCCAAGCATCAGGTAGGCGGTGGTCGGAAGGACCTCCACCCGCGTTTGCCGCATCCCCAGGGCGACCTCCGTCCCCGCGGAAACCCGCAGCGAACGCGGCGGTGGCTGCAGGCCGGGCAAAGCGAAGGCACAACACTCACGAGAGCGCACGACCTCCAACCCCAGCCGGCAGGCCTCCTCCAGAGCCGCGGGATCTGGTTTCACGATCCGATTCACGCCGGCGCGGACAGCCAACCGGTCGACCTGCCGGCGGTAGGCTCCTCCGGGTCGCATACAACCCAGGATGAGGAGGGTATCGGGCAGTGCGAGGCGCGCCTCGGCAAGCAGGCGGGCCACCTCCTCGAGAGGCGGAGGTGGATACCCGGCATAGCGGGTACCAGGGGTCGGGATGAAGACCAGGAACACGGCCGCTTCCGCGCCCTCCTCGCGCAACCACTGGACGGCCGCCCGCTCGCCCCGGATTTCGCCCCGGTGAAGGCCGATCGTGATGTGCGGGATGACTGCAAAGCGGCGGCGAAGCAGACGATAGCTGCTATGGTAAGCCTCGAGCGGCACATCGAGCCCGTAGACCTCGTGGAGAGTCGATTCGTCCCCCACCAGGTCGAACGACACGACGTCGACCAGGCCTTCGAGGGGCGTGAGATCCTGTTCCCGCACGAGGCCGAGGTGCCAGTTGAGGCGCCTTCCGGAAGACAGGGCCCGGACCCTGTCGAGAGCCGGAGAGAACGGCACACGGCCGGCCGAATCGCAACCGCCCGAGACGAGGAGGCTCGTTGCGGTGCGGATCCGGGGATCATCGACCGCGAGCTGCTGCACCGGGAGCATGCCACGAAGGTAGTGCCCGCCGCAGTGCGCGCACTGCAAACTGCACCAGGCGCCCGTCAAGCTGATCGCCCGGGTGTCAAGAGGGTCGTCGACCCCGAGTCGGGGCAAGAAACGGGCCTGGCGAACGGCCCAGGCTCGCTCGAGCAGCTCTTCCAGGGCTTCCAACCGCACCTCACCGCCCGTGGTGCGACCCTTTGGCTCCGTCCCGGAAGACGAGCGGGAGCACCTCGTCCATCGTCTCCACCGTGACGACCTGGATGGACCGCAAGATATGGGGTGGGATCTCCTCCAGGTCCGGCGCGTTCTTCTTGGGCAGCACAAAAGTGGACATCCCGGCGCGTCGCACGGCGAGCGCTTTCTCCTTCACCCCGCCGATCGGGAGCACCCGGCCGCGCAGGGTGATCTCCCCGGTCAGCACCACATCGCGACGCACCGGCCGGCCTGTCAGTGCTGAGATCAATGCCGTGGCGATCGCGATCCCTGCGGAAGGGCCGTCCTTCGGCACAGCCCCTTCGGGGATATGGATGTGGATGTCCACCTTCTCGAACACCCGGCCGTCGATGCCCAGCGTCTGCGCGTTCGCCCGGGTGTAGCTGAGCGCGGCCTGGGCGGATTCCTGCATCACCTCGCCCAGCTGGCCGGTGAGGATCAGGTTCCCCTTACCCTCCATAACGTTGACCTCGACGGCCATGATATCCCCGCCGGCCTCGGTGACCGCTACCCCTGTAGCTACGCCGACCTGGTCCTGTTCTTCCATCTGCCCGTAGAAGAAGCGCGGAGGACCCAGGAACCGCTGGAGCGAACTCGCCCGAATCACCCGCGGATACCTCTTCCCTTCGGCGATCCGCCGAGCCACCTTGCGACAGATCGCACCGATCTCCCGCTCGAGGTTCCGCACGCCTGCCTCATAGGTATAGTTGCGGATGATGCGCATCAGCGCATCCTCGCTGAAGCGCAGCTGATCGGGCTGCAGGCCGTTCTGTTCCAGTTGCTTGGGTACGAGGAAGCGCCGGGCGATCTCGAGCTTTTCCTCCTCCGTGTAGCCCGGGATTTCGATGATTTCCATGCGGTCGCGTAGTGCCGGAGGGATCGGATCGACGAGGTTCCCGGTGGTGATGAAAAAGACCTGGGAGAGGTCGTAAGGGACCTCGAGGTAGTGATCCGAGAACTCGCAGTTCAGCTCGGGGTCGAGCACCTCGAGCAGGGCGGCCGCCGGATCGCCGCGGAAATCGGTGCCGATCTTGTCGATTTCGTCCATCATGAAGACAGGGTTGACGGTACCGGCGGTACGCATGGTCTGGAGGATCCTGCCAGGGAGGGCACCGACATACGTGCGGCGGTGGCCGCGGATCTCGGCTTCGTCGTGGACGCCGCCCAGCGAGATACGAACGAACTTGCGCCCGAGCGAGGCCGCGATCGAGCGGCCCAGGGAGGTTTTCCCGACTCCCGGCGGCCCGATGAAGCAAAGGATCGGGCTCTTCATGCGGTCGGGCGCGAGTTTGCGCACCGCCATGAACTCGAGAATGCGCTCCTTGACCTTGGGCATGCCGTAGTGCGTGCTGTCGAGGATACGGGCCGCTTCGGCGATGTCCAGCCGGTCCTCGGTACGCTCGGTCCACGGGAGCGCGAGCAGCCAGTCAAGGTAGGTGCGGATCACGGACACCTCGGGAGCGGCGATAGGCATCATCGAGAGGCGCGCAAGCTCTTCTTCCGCTTTCTTGACCACGGCCGGCGGCATTCCCCGCTGGGCAATGCGTTCCCGCAGCTCGTTCACCTCCTGCGCGATCGGGTCCTCCTGCCCGAGCTCGCGCTGGATCGCCTTCATCTGCTCCCGCAGGAAGTACTCGCGCTGGCTCCGGTCGACCTCTTTCTGCACCTCGGTATGGATCTTGTTTTCCAGCTCCAGGACATCCAGCTCCTTGGCGAGCAGGATGCTCATCTTCTGCAGCCGCTCGAGCGGAGGAATGGCTTCCAGGATGCTCTGTCGCTTTTCGACCGAGAGCTGGAGCGTCGAAGCCACGAAATCGGCCAAGGCACCGGGATCGTCGATGTTCAATGCGGCCACATAGGCGTCGTCCGGGAGGTTGCGACTCAGCTTGACGACCTTCTCGAACAGCGCAAGGGTCGCCCGCATGAGTGCCTCGGTGGCCAGGTGGTCCTCCTCGGTCAGCTCTTCCTCGTAGAGGGGAACCACGCGGGCGCGCAGGTAGGGGGTCTCCTGCACGATCTCGAGCAGGCGCACGCGGCGCTGTCCCTGGACCAGGATGCTCGACGAACCGTCCGGCATATGGAGCGTTCGACCGATCACGGCCTCGGTGCCGATCTCGTAGAGGAGGTCCGGGGTGATCTCCTCCTCCACCGGCTCGCGCTGGGCAACCACCACGATCGTGCGGTCCTCCCTCAGCGCCGCCTCGAGGGCACGGAGCGAGGATTCGCGCCCGACATAGAGCGGAGCAAGCATATGCGGAAAGAGAACCGTGTCCAGCAGTGGGAGTACGGGTAGCTCGATGGCCACGCCGTCCTCTTCCTCCTCTTCCAGATCCTCCACTTTTATCTCGGTATCTTCATCCAGAACAAAGAACGGAAAATCGTCAAACTCGTCTTGCTGCGACATAGATCCTCCTGCGCGGTGCCGAAAGGCCCGCGAGATCGTTCGGTTTCTGAGAGGATTATAACATAGGGAAAGAGGACTGACAATGTGGGGAATCTCAGACGACCGGTTCACGAACGGCGGGTCCGGGGACAGGTTTAGAACCCGTCCGCACCGGCCCCCCATATCCAATCCCCTAGACCCTCAGGTTTGCGTCAGCGAGCAGGGACGCGCGTGTGGCTATGCTTCATCGTCGTCGCAGCGAACCAGCGCGATGACCTTGCCGAGGATGACGATCGGGTCTAGCTCCCCCTCGGGGTACAGATGGATGGGCGCCATCGCCGCGTTGGCGGGCTGCAGACGGATGTGGCCGGCCTCCCGGTAGTAGCGCTTGAGGGTAACGTAGCCTTCCGGGTCCATCCCGTCGGCCAGCGCCGCGATCACCAGGTCGCCGTTATCCGCGTTCGCCTGAGGCCGCACGAGCACGTGGTCACCGTCGTGGATCCCCAGGTCCCGCATCGAATCCCCACGGACACGGAGAGCGAAAACCCCGTTGCTCACCAGGTGCGCGGGCACCGGCAGCTCCTCGCGCGCCTCGAGCGGCGACCGGTAGGCGACGGTCACATCGAAGCGGCCGGCCGCTACTTCGCCGACTACCGCAACCCGCCGCGTACCCGCTTCGCGGCGCCAGTGCCTTGCGACGCCCAGGAGCGGGACCGGAGGATAGACCGGGCCGTACCCGAGCGCTCTTGGTTCCTCGCTGCCCACCCAATGGGCTGCGCGCGGAGCGCGGGGCCACAGGGAGACATGGCCGGTGAAGGGGCAGCGGGTGAACTCCCAGGTGCGATCGTCGAGCATCCAGATATCCATATGGGCCTCCCCAGCTGCAAAGCAGCCTTGCCCGTTGTTGTACACATTATAGCAGAACAAATGTTCACTGTCAAGTTGGAAGATTCAGCAAGGGACGGAGGTACTGCCCGGTGTAGCTTCCCGGCACGGACGCGACTTCTTCGGGTATGCCCTGAGCGACCACGTACCCGCCGGCGTCTCCCCCTTCTGGGCCCAGGTCGATGATCCAGTCGGCGGCCTTGATGACTTCCAGGTTGTGTTCGACCACGATCACGCTGTTTCCGGCGTCGACCAGCCGGTTGAGCACCTGGAGCAAGCGTTCGATGTCGGCGAAATGGAGGCCCGTGGTCGGCTCGTCCAGCACATAGAGCGTTCGCCCGGTCGCGCGGCGCCCGAGTTCCGCCGCGAGCTTGACGCGCTGCGCTTCTCCCCCGGAGAGCGAGGTGGCTGGCTGGCCCAGTCGAAGATACCCGAGCCCAACGTCGTGCAGCGCCTGGAGGCGGCTGCGGATCGCCGGGATACGCCCGAAGAACTCCATCGCCTCGTCCACGGTTAGGTCGAGCACCTCGGCGATGTTGCGCCCCTTGTAGCGGATCTCCAGCGTCTCCCGGTTGTACCGCAGGCCGTGGCACACCTCGCACGGGATGTACACGTCCGGTAGAAATTGCATTTCGACCTGCAGGATCCCCGCTCCTTCGCAGGCCTCACAGCGTCCGCCCTTCACGTTGAAGGAGAACCGATCGGGTCCGTAGCCCCGGATGCGGGCTTCCGGTACCCGCGCGAAGAGCTGCCGGATCGGCGCGAAGACCCCGGTGTAGGTGGCGGCGTTGGAGCGGGGTGTCCTACCGATCGGAGACTGGTCGATCTCGACTACCTTATCGAGGTGTTCGATCCCGTACAGGGCCTCGTGCGCGCCCGGCGGATCTTTTGCGCGGTGCAGTGCCTGTGCGAGCCGACGGTAAAGCGTGTCCGCCACCAGGGTGCTCTTTCCCGAACCAGACACGCCGGTTACACAGACAAGGCAACCCAAAGGGATACGCACCTCGATGTTCTTGAGGTTGTGCGCTCGCGCCCCGACGAGCACGAGTTCTTTACCGTTCCCCGGGCGACGACGGCGGGGTACCGGGATCGCCCGCCGGCCGCTCAGGTATTGGCCAGTCAGGGAGCGCGGATTCCGCTCGATCTCCTCGGGCGTTCCACACGCGACGACCTCGCCGCCGCGTTCCCCTGCTCCCGGCCCCATGTCGATCACCCAGTCCGCTTCACGGATCATCGCGGCATCGTGCTCCACGACGAGGACGGTGTTCCCCTGGTCGCGCAGTCGCTTGAGCGTGGCAATCAACCGGCCGTTGTCCCGGGGGTGGAGCCCGATCGAAGGCTCGTCCAAGATGTAGATGCATCCGACCAGCGCGCTTCCGAGCTGGGTCGCCAGGCGGATGCGCTGCGCTTCCCCTCCAGAAAGCGTAGAGGTCGTGCGGTCAAGCGTGAGGTAATCCAGCCCCACGTCGCGCAGGAACTGCAGACGGGCGCGGACGTCGCGAAGGATCGGCGCCGCGATCATCGCTTCCCGCGGGGAAAGCGGCGAGGAGGCCGGATCGGCGAGCATGTCCACCCACTCCGCTGCCTGTGCAACCGACATCGCGCTCACCTGGGCGATGGAAAGCCCCCCGATCTTCACCGCCAGGCTCTCGGGCCGCAGCCGTGCCCCGTGGCATCGCGGGCAAGGACGCGGTGCCATGTACCGCTCGATCTGCGCTTTCAGCTCAGCCGACGCCGTCTCGCGATACAACCGGCGCAGCGCCGGAATCACGCCCTCGAACGGGGCCTCCACCAGCCGTTCTTCCCCACCCGCGGTTCGCTCACGCCAGGAGACGACCTCACCGTTGCTTCCGTAAAGGACGATCCCCATTTGGGCCGGCGATAGGTCCTTCACCGGCGTGTCCAGGGAGAAACCGTAGTGGCGTGCAACGGCCCCGAGCACGTGTCGGTACGGCTCGAAAGAGCGCCCGAGCTCCTGCCAGGGCGCGATTGCCCCTCGTGCGAGGGAAAGCGTCCGATCCGGGACGATCAGCTCCGGATCGAACTCTAGCACCGTTCCCAGGCCGTCGCACTCCGGGCAAGCCCCATGCGGGCTGTTGAAGGAAAAATTGCGCGGCTCGAGTTCCGGGAGGGTCACACCGCACGAAAGACAGATCAGCCGCTCCGAGTAGACCGTGTCCCCTTCTCCTTCACGATGCACGATGAGCACCCCACCGCCAAGACGGAGCGCGGTCTCGACCGAATCGGCCAACCGCCCACGTTCCGGCGACACGAGGCGGCCGGCCTCGTCGTACCGTATGGCCAATCGGTCGACCACCACCTCGATCGTGTGGGGACGGAATCGATCCAGGGTGATCTCTTCGCCCAGATCGTGCAGGCGGCCGTCGATGCGCACCCGGACGAAACCGGCGCGACGCACGTCTTCCAGCACCGTTTGGTGCTCGCCCTTGCGCTCGCGCACCACGGGAGCCAGCAGAGAGAAGCGGGTGTTGGGCGGCAACGACAGGAGCCTCTCGACGATCTGGGAGGACGTCTCGCTGCGGATCTCGCGCCCGCAGCCCGGGCAATGAGGTCGGCCCACGCGGGCGAAAAGCAGCCGAAGGTAGTCGTACAGCTCCGTCATGGTCCCGACCGTCGACCGGGGGTTGCGGGTGAGCCCCTTCTGGTCGATGGCTACGGTGGGCGAGAGCCCCTCGATCGCGTCCACATCGGGCCGGTCGAGCTGGCCGAGGAACTGTCGCGCGTAGGCGGAAAGGCTCTCTACATACCGGCGGCGCCCCTCCGCGTAGATCGTGTCGAACGCCAGGGATGACTTGCCCGACCCGGAAAGCCCGGTGATCACGACCAGGCGGTCCCGGGGAATCTCGATGTCGATCCCCTTCAGGTTGTGCTGGCGCGCACCGCGGACAACGATCCGATCCTGCGCCATGTCGTCTCGTCCACCTCGCCACAGGCCATTATCCTGTAATTATAACATACTGAGGCCGCCGGCACAAAACGGCCCCTCGATCGAAGGCCGGCCGACTCCGGCATCACCGGAACGCAAGATAAGCGAGATGACATTCGGGATCCAAAGGGGCGTTTCGTGGCCGCACGATAGGCACTCGATCCACACTGGGCCCCGACAGCCGCGGGATCGGGCCTTACGACCCCTCATCTGCCCACGCCAACCGGTCTCCCGCCGCTGGATGCAAGGGTGCACGGCGGATCGGGACGGTCGCGCGCTCCGTGCGCGCCATGGCGCACGGGAAAGCCGGTCACGCCAGAAGCCCGGCGGAGCGTAAGGCTTTCCAGAGGCTTTCTTCCCAGCGTGTGCCGTGCACGAGGTCACGCAATTCACGTGCCTCAAAGAGGCGCGCGCGGTGCGTCACGATGAAGGCAAACCGTCGCCATCGCCCGGGGGCAATCGGCGGTGCCAACCGCTCCAAAGGTCCGAGCCCGACACGGTAGTAAAGCGCCTCGGCTCGGGGGTGGTCCGCTTCCTCGGGCAGCAGCTCCCGCCGTGGTAAGATCTGCCAGGATACGATCCGCGCCACGTATCGCACGGCACCTCCTTCAGGACCGAACGTCCGGGGCTGATAGAAAGCGATGTAGCGCGCCTGAAGGCCTCGCCTGGGCAGGCGATCCACAGGAATGCGGTACCAACCGGCTTTCGCGAAAGCCAGATCCCGGGGTGCTTTCAGTACCGCTACGAGCACGGTCGCGTAACGATCCTCCATGGGAAACCCTCCTTTCCCTCGACGTGCGATGGGCTCTTCCCTATCCCCAGCGCCCGTTATTTTAGCACAGATGTGCGCATTGGTCAACTGGGAGCGCGTTCATTCCGCGCCGTTTTCCTCGAGCTCCTGGAGCCATCCGTTTTCCAGGCCGGCCGCTTCGAAGGCAGCGATGGCCGCGTCGTACTCCTCCCAGGTTAGCTTCCGCCCCAGCAACGGATGCCCGAGTGCCCGGTGCGCCGGGAAGTACTGCCCCATCAGGCTCACGTGGACCGTCGGCGATAGTTCGCGGGCGATCCAGGCGAGGACTTCCGGTGTCCCAGCGAGCCCACCCGGCAGCACCAGATGCCGGATGATCATGCCTCGTACAGCGACCCCGTCGCTGTCCAGCTGCAGCTCACCGACCTGGCGGTACATTTCGCGCAACGCAGCGCGGTTCTTCTCCACATAGCGGGCAAAGCCCGACACTTCGCGGGCCACCTCATCGCTCGCATACTTGGCGTCCGGGAGGTAGATGTCGACCACGCCGTCCAGCAGGCGGAGGGTCTCGACTTCGTCGTATCCGTGCGTGTTATACACCAGAGGGATCGAAAGGCCCTTCTGCGCGGCAACGGCCAGCGCCGCAAGCACCTGGGGGACGAAATGGGATGCCGTAACCAGGTTAATGTTGTGCACTCCGCGGCGCTGAAGATCGAGCATCATCTCCGCGAGCTCTTCGACCTCTACCTCGCGTCCCACCCCCAGCTGGCTGATCGGATAGTTCTGGCAGAAGCGACAGCGGCCGCTGCAGCCGCTGAAGAAGATGGTCCCGGATCCGCGGGTACCGCTGATCGGCGGCTCTTCCCAGGGATGTACGTTCCAGGAGGCTACCTTAGGGCGCAATCCTGCCCGACAGTACCCACGTTCATCCTCCAGGCGGTTCACTTCGCACGCACGCGGACAGATCCGACAGCGAGCCAGGCGCCGCATCGCTTCGTCCGCGCGTTCCTGCAGCTCGCCGCTGCGGAACAGACGAAGGTATCCTGGCCCCATTACTCCCTCCCGGGGATGTTCGCGAGCCAGACTGCCGGCCGGCCTTCGAACGGTTCACCCTGCACGTAGATGCGCAGGGTGATCGCATCGGGGCTGACCGCACGGGGCACCGTGCAGGTCCCTTCGACACGCTCACCGGACTGGGCGACCAACACCCGAGGCTCGGAAAGCGCGTCATCCACAGCGTAAGCATTGAGGATGTTGTCCTCGATGGAGATGTTCTCCGCAGTGAGCGGAAAACTTACCCGCCTTGTACCGTGGTTGAAAAGCGCCCAGCGCAGCACAATACGGTCTGACAGGAACTCCACCGAGCGCAGCACGACCTCCACCCGCCCTCCGGCGTAGGCGCTCTCCCGCTCCACGGCCTGCTCCACGACCTCGACGCGCGCGGAAGGCGTTTGGACCCGTGGATCCGGAACGGTGGGAAGCACCAGCGTTGGCGAAGGTTCCCTGCCCTGCGCGTGGCGAATCTGCCGCCATAGCCCAGGGAGCACCCAGTACGAAGCACCGACAAGCAACAGCAAGAGGAGCGCGGCAAGAACGACCCCGGTGCGTAGTTGCAAGCGCGGGCTCGGCTTTGCTTCGGGGAGTTCCGGGGTCGAAGGGGCTTCGCGATGCTCCACCGCAACCGCCCCTTCGGGTGATGGCACCTCGCCGACCAGAAGGTTCACGTCGTGCCAGGGTTCGCAGCGAAGGAGTCGAGGAATCGCAAGGAGCTCCTCTTCGGTCAGGTCGATTTCGGAGCTCGTGGCCGTCACGAGGTAGGTCGGAAGCTGGTCCAGCCCCTTCAGGTCGACTTTCCAGTCGAGCACGATCTCCGACTCCGGGTGTACCGAAGGCGAGATGACGACGAGGCGCTTGCAGGTACGGAAATCGATGGCCTGCGCACGGTGCTCGGACAGGAACTCCCGGCGGTGCTGGTTGAGGAAGTTGCTCAGCCGGTAAAAGTACGAGATCACCTGGTTGTAGGGGTTCCGCCGATCCGGGTTCAGGATGTGGATCTCCCCGTTCGCATCGATCACCTGCCACTTCCCGTTCACGCCGCCGATGACCTTCCCGTCGCAGTGCTTCAGTTCGATGACAAAGCCGCCCTTCCGTTTGAAAACGGCCAGGTCGATCGCCTGGCCGCCCACGGTAAAGTTCGCCAGGATCAAGTAAAGATCCTCGAGCCGTGCGAGGCCCCGGGCCAGCGCGACGATCGCTTCCCGTTCCTGGGGATGATCGGGGACTTCGCCCACCCACACCTGCACGGCCATCGAACCGCAACTCCCGGGCCTCAGGCACCCAGCCCTTTCTTACGCCGCTTCGTTCCTGCCGCGGGGACAGCCGGTTCCGCCGCCCCAGGGAACAACCCCTTGCGCTTGAGCCGCGACTCGACAGGGTCTTCCTCCAGGAGCGCCCTGAGCTCGAAGATCTGATCCCGAAGCAGAGCCGCCTTCTCGAACTCCAGCCGCTGTGCGGCTTCGCGCATCTGCCGTTCGAGGTCCTGCAGCAACCGGCGCGCCTCAGCGGCCGGCATTGCCGCAACCCCGTAGGGCACCGCTTCTTCCGCAACCCTGCGTACCCGGTCCGTCAGGTCGCGGACCTCCTTTACGATGCTTGCCGGCGTGATCCCATGCGCCTCGTTGTACGCCATCTGGATCTGGCGACGTCGGTTCGTCTCCTGGATCGCCCCTTCCATCGCGGGCGTGACCTGATCTGCATAAAGCAGCACCGTTCCCTCTACGTGGCGGGCCGCCCGACCGATCGTCTGGATCAACGAAGTCGTCGAGCGGAGGAAGCCCTCTTTGTCGGCATCCAGGATGGCCACCAGGGAGACCTCGGGCAGGTCCAGCCCCTCACGGAGCAGGTTGATGCCCACCACCACATCGTAGACGCCCAGGCGCAGATCGCGCAGGATCTCAACCCGCTCGATGGTCTCGATTTCGGAGTGGAGGTAGTGGGTACGGATGCCCATCTCCCGCAAATAGTCCGCAAGGTCCTCCGCCATGCGCTTCGTCAGCGTGGTAACCAGCGCGCGCTGCCCTTTTTCCACCCGCTTACGGATCTCGCGGAGCAGGTCGTCCACCTGGCCTTTGGTCGGTCGCACCTCGACCCACGGGTCGACCAGCCCCGTGGGCCGGATGATCTGTTCTACCACCTGCTCCGAATGCGCCAGTTCGTAGGGGCCGGGCGTGGCCGAGGTGAAGATCACCTGGTTGACCCGTTCCTCGAACTCCTCGAAGGTCAGAGGGCGGTTGTCCAAAGCCGACGGGAGGCGGAAGCCGTAGGCGACCAGCGTCTCCTTGCGCGACCGATCCCCGTGGTACATGCCGCGCAGCTGCGGAACCGCGATGTGCGACTCGTCGATGAACATCAAAAAGTCGTCGGGGAAGTAATCGAGGAGCGTCCACGGTGCCTGTCCGGGCTGGCGGAAGGAGAGGTGACGCGAGTAGTTCTCGATGCCGCTGCAATACCCGGTCTCCCGCATCATCTCGATGTCATAGCGGGTGCGCTGCTCCAGCCGCTGTGCCTCCAAGAGCTTCCCTTGCGCCCGAAGCTCCTTGAGGCGCTCTTCCAGCTCCTCTTCGATCTGCACCAGCGCCGCTTCCAGCTGCTCCCGACGCGTGACGAAGTGACGCGCAGGGAAGATGCGGACCTCTTCCGGCTCCGAAAGCACTTCGCCGGTCAGCGGGTCGATTTCCGCCAGACGATCGATCTCATCTCCCCAGAACTCTACCCGGACGGCCGTGTCCCGATAGGCGGGGTAGATATCCACGGTATCGCCGCGGACGCGAAAGGTACCCCGTCCGAAGTCGTAGTCGTTGCGCTCGTAGTAGATCCCGGTCAGATGACGCAGGATGCTGTCCCGCCTCCGCATCTCGCCACGGCGCAGCGTGAGGACCTCGCGGCCGTATTCCTCCGGGGAGCCGATGGCGTAGATGCAGGAGACACTCGCGACGATGATGACGTCGCGGCGGGTCAGCACGGCTTCAGTGGCCGCCAGGCGAAGCTTCTCGATCTCCTCGTTGATGTCGGCGTCCTTCTCGATATAGGTATCCGTGCGCGGGATGTATGCCTCGGGCTGGTAGTAGTCGTAGTAACTCACGAAGTACTCTACTGCGTTGTGAGGAAAAAAGTCCCGGAACTCGCTGTACAGTTGTGCGGCCAGCGTCTTGTTCGGCGCAAGGACAAGCGTGGGCCGCTGCACCTGCTCGATCACGGAGGCCATCACAAAGGTCTTGCCCGTGCCCGTGGCCCCGAGGAGCGTCTGCATGCGGTAGCCACGCCTCAGCCCTTCGACAAGGCGTGCGATTGCCTGGGGCTGATCTCCCGTCGGTCGAAAGTCGGACACCAGGCGAAACTCTGCCATGGGAACACCCCGTCCCGGGCGGTTCATGCAACCCCGGTCAAATGTTTATTATACCCTATCTGGCGCAAATGTGCGAATTCAGGCGCGCAGCCACGGGCGGTGAACCGGGTGCGGGAATACCCGCAGAAACGCTACGGGTATTCCCGCCTCGGGGCACGGGGAAGCGACCAGAGGACAGCGTGGATATCGAGGGGGAAGAGGGATGCGCTACCGGCCGGCATAGGCCTGAAGGAAGCCCAAGCGGTTCATCTCGGCGATCCGCCGCCAGACTTCCCTGGGCTCGGTCCCATCCGGAGGAAGGTTTGCGCGGTAAACGGCCTCGGCTGCGACGTGCGCCCCTGCGGTACGGGCGAGAGCGTCCCACTCTCGGAGCAGCATCTCCAACCGTTCGAAGGCCTGTTCGGGTTCCCAGCAGACGCCAAAATGTGTAAAGCACAGTCCCCTGGGCCGGCGCGCCCGCAGCAGTGCCAGCGAGCGCAACATCGCCTCCGGATCGAAGGCGGGCGGCACGGTCACCGGCCGCACCAGGGTGTGGCCCAAGAGGCTGACCCCAGCCGCATCCCCGGTGAACAGCAGCCCGGAGTGCGGAGCTTCGTAGGCCACGTGGTCGCGCGAGTGGCCCGGCGTGGGGATCCCCAGCAAGCGCACACCGCCCCCGAGGTCCAGGCAGGCTCCCTCCGCCGAAAACAAGCGGTCGGCTGGAAGCGGACGGACTGTCCCGTACAGGGGAAATAGCTCTCCCACGGCCTCTTCCACCCCCGCGAGCAGCCGCGAGGGATCGACAAGATGGCGATGGGAGCGGGAGTGGATCACTACCTGTGCTCTGGGCAGGAACGTCACGAGGTGGCCGGCGGCTCCCGCGTGGTCCAGGTGCACGTGCGTGCACAGGATATACCGCACCGCGTCGCGCGAAATCCCCAGAAGCTCGAGCCCTTCGAGGATGCGAGATACACCGTGGGAGGTACCAACTTCTACCAGGGCAACTTCCGGGTCGCCCTGTACCACGTAGCAGGCACCGTAGCAGGGGATACCGAGCAGGTTCAGATCCAGGCCGTAAACCCGGTCGGCGACCGGAAAGAGCCACGGCGCTCGGACTCGATCATTGGGTATCTCGTCCACCCGCATCGCCCCGTCCTTGCATATCCGCGGGCCTTGCCCGAGTCAGCGGCACGAAAAGGACCCCTCCGTAGTTCGTACGGTAGATCTTCCCCCCGCGCTTCTCCAGCAGCCAGAGGTCCTGGTACCCCGGCGAGCTCCCCAGCGGAAGCACCAGCCGTCCGCCCTCGGCGAGCTGCTCGATCAGCGGCGGGGGAACCTCAGGGGCCGCCGCGGTAACGATGATCCCATCGTAGGGAGCATGTTCCGGCCAGCCGTAGTAGCCGTCCCCCTGGCGGGTAAAGACATTCGTGTACCCCAGTTCCGCGAGTCGGCGCGCGGCCTGCTCTGCAAGTTCCGGGATGATCTCCACCGTGTAGACCTCTCGTACGATTTCGGCCAGCACCGCAGCCTGGTACCCGCAACCGGTGCCGATTTCCAGGACACGGTCGGTCGGTTTCGGGTCGAGGAGTTGCGTCATAAGTGCCACGATGTACGGCTGGGAAATCGTCTGACCGTAGCCAATAGGTAGCGGATAGTCTGCATACGCCTGGGAACGGTACTCCGGGGGGACAAAGCGGTGTCGGGGGACACGCTCCATAGCCCGCAAGACACCCGGATGCGAGATCCCCCGGCGGGCGATCTGCGATTCGACCATGCGCTTGGCTTCCACCGGGCCGCTCCTCGTCCACGCCGGGGAACGGGAAAAAGGACCGGAGATCGAACGCCGATTAAGGCTCCACCGGATAGATCACGATGCCGACGGTCCCAGGGCCGGTGTGCGTGCCGATGACCGGGCTGAGTTCGGAGACGATCATCTGCCGGCAGTTCAGCTGAGCCCGAACCGATGCGCTGACCTCTTCCGCTTCCTCCGGAGCTGCGGCGTGGATGACCCCCACATTGACCGGCCGGCCGGCCGCCTCGGCCGCGAGCAGTTCGATCGCCCGCTGCAACGCCCGGCGCTTCGTCCGCACGCGCTCCACCGCCTCGATCCGGCCTTCTTTGAGCGCCAACAACGGCTTGATGCTGAGGACCGCGCCGAGAAACGCTTGGGCTCCCCCGATACGGCCCCCGCGATGCAGGAACTCGAGCGTGTCCACGACGAAGAGGATCCGCAGGCGGTCGCGGACCTGTTCCACCCTCCGGATTGTCTCCTCGACCGTCCGGCCGGCCTCCAGCGCCCAGGCGGCCTCCAGCACCTGGTAACCCTGTCCCATGGAGGTCGAAAGCGAGTCCACCACGTGGATGGGCACCTCCGGCACCTGATCCTGTGCCAGAAGCGCGGAGGCCACGGTGCCGCTCAGCTTGCTGGAGATGTGGATGGATATGATCGCCGAGGCGCCGGCCTCGATGCACCGGCGATAGGCATCCACAAAATCGCCAGCGGAAGGTTGAGAAGTTGCAGGAAAGACCGGGCTCCCAGGAAGCCGCGCATAGAACTGCTCCGGGGTGATCTCGACCCCGTCGCGCAGCACCTGATCTCCAAACCGGACGTACAGGGGCACAACCGTGATCCGGTAGCGCTCCACAAACTCGGGGGGAAGATAGGCTGTCGAGTCGGTCACCAGGGCAACGGTACTCATCCGAAAACCTCCTCCATGCTTCAAAGAACCACCCGCTGCCCTGCGCTGCCACACCATTGTGGACCCATCTGGCATTAGCATTATAGCCCGGAGCGGAGCCGCTTGTCAACCAGCGGTTCCCTGAAGTCGGGACAAGCTGGGATATGATATGGTGTCATTCCCCGTCCCCGATGCTACGGGCAGAGCCGCTAGCCCCCTGATCCCGTTTGCCTTTATTCCCCTAACCCCGCTGCGGTGGGGACGGCAATAAAGGAGGGCCCTCCTTTTTCCCGCCGCCGAACAGCGAGCGGGAGAGAGGAGGGGGCCCGGATGGGGTGAGAATCGGGAGAGAGTCCCTGTCCCAGTTCGCGTCCGAACTCAGATTGTCGGTGGAATGCAGCTGTGCTATAATGGGCACGCACCGGGACGGGCAGAGAAAGGGAAAAGGCGCATGGTGGACTCGGCCCAGACCGATGAGCCGCACGGCCAGGCCGGCGTTGGGCGGCGGGACGCGTTGTTCTTGCTCTTTGCTGTAGCGAGCCTGAGCCTGCTCTTCCTCGGTTACCACCTGACCGCACGGCCGGTAACCCTCGTCGTAGATGGAACGGCCATCCATCTGAGGACGCATCAGCGGTTGACCGGCGCTGTCCTGGCACAGGCCGGGGTCACCGTCGGGCCGGCCGACGAGGTCGACCCTCCCCCGCAGTCCCCGTGGACGGTCGCACACAAGATCGTCGTGCGGCATGCACATACCGTGGAAATCGAGGCGGACGGTCGCTTGCTGCGCCTGCAGGTATGCCCGCGCAGCGTCCTGCAGTTGCTCGACCAAGCGGACATCCCGCTCCACGCAGAGGACATTGTCTTGCTGAACGGTCGGCCCGTGCCCCGGTCGGCGCTAGCAGACGATACAGTTCTGTGGCAGACGCTCACCGACAGCGGCGGACGACTTCTGGCCCCATCTATGCGCCCTGCCGAACTGCGCCTGCGAGTGGTGCGGTCGGTTCCGCTCCACATCGTGGACGACGGGTGGCCCATCGAGATCCGCACGACCGCCGCAACGGTGGGAGAAGCGCTGGAAGCAGCAGGTTTCCGTATCCGCCGCGCAGATCGGGTGGAGCCTTCGCTTGACACCCCGGTCTCCGCGGGCCTCCAGGTGCAGATCCGGCGGGCACGCCCTGCGCGGATCACGGCGGACGGCCGCTCCTGGGAAACCTGTTCACAGGCCGAGACGGTGGCCGACCTTCTTGCCGAAGAGGGCGTGGTGTTCGATGCGTCCGACCGCGTCCTGCCTCCGCCCGGAACCTCGCTCAGCCCTGGCATCGAAGTGCGGGTGATCCGGGTTACCACGCTCGAGATCGGAGAACGAGTGCCTATTCCCTACCGCCACCTTCAGCAAGCCGACCCGAGCATGGAGCTCGATCAGTACCGCCTGCGCCCGGGGGAAGAAGGCTGGAAAGAAACGGTCACCCGGATCACGTTCGAGGATGGACGCGAAGTGGCCCGCGAGTACCTGGGCGAGCGGGTCGTGAAAGAGCCGGTCGATCAGATCCTTTTCTACGGGACCCGGATCGTGATCCGGACGCTGGACACGCCGTACGGCCCGCTCGAGTACTGGCGCAAGATCCGCGTGCTTGCGACTTCGTACTTTCCGAGCACCTGCGACAAGTCACCGGACGATCCGACGTACGGGATCACCTACACTGGAAAGCGAGCCACACGCGGGATCATCGCCGTGGACCCGCGCATTATCCCGCTGCACACCCGGCTCTACGTCCCGGGCTACGGGATCGGAGCTGCCGAGGATATCGGTGGAAAGATCAAGGGCAAGCACATCGACCTGTGCTTTGACGACGCTGATCGAGGGAAGAACCTCTGGTCCACGCGTTATGTCGATGTGTATCTCCTCACCCCTGTCCCGCCGCCGCACCGCATTCCCTGGGTGATTCCCTAGACGAAGCTTCAGGGAGGTGACAATGCCCGAACGGGTGGCTGCAACGGTCTACTTCGAACGTCCTGGGCCTGAGAACACGCAAAAGGTGCTGGAACTTGCACGCCGACGCGCCGATGAGCTGGGCATTCGCACCGTGCTGGTGGCCACCACGAGCGGTGAAACCGGGGCCAAAGCGGCCCAGGCATTCCCGGGCTACCGGGTGATCGCGGTGACCCACGTGACGGGTTTCCGGGAGCCGAACATACAGGAGCTGGACCCGACGCATCGCCAGGCTATGGAATCGCTCGGGGTACGGATCCTGACCGCCACACACGCCCTTGGAGGCGCCGGCCGTGCGATCCGCAAGAAACTGGGCACATACCAGGTGGACGAGATCATCGCCCACACGCTGCGCCTGTTCGGCGAGGGAATGAAGGTTGCGATCGAGATCGCCTTGATGGCGGCGGACGCGGGCCTCGTGCGCACGGACGAGGAAGCCCTCTCGATCGCGGGTACGGGGCGGGGTGCGGACACTGCCGTCGTGCTGCGCCCTGCGAATACCCACCAACTGCTCGACCTGCGGGTGCTGGAGATCGTCTGCAAGCCGCGGCTGTAGCCGCCCGGGAAAGAATGGTGCAAAGGGAAAGGCCCTGTTGTCGAGCGGGAAACCCCACGGGTTGCCCCTGGTGGTTTTACGTGGGAACCTATCTGCTCGCAGTGCTCTTTTTCGGGTGGCTCTCTCTGCGGCTGCCTGGGCCGCTGGACGTCGACGGCGCCTACTACTTCCTCGTCGCCCGTGGACTGGCGCAGGGCGACGGATGGAGAATCCCTGCACTGTGGCTGTTCTTTCGGCCACCTCCGGAGCTGCCCCAAGCCGTGGGCGAGCTGTGGCTGCCGATGCCCTCCCTGTTGCTTGTCCCGTCCCTTCTTCTCGGCAATTCCTTCCGGCATGCACAGGTAGGGCAGGCCGCGCTCGCGGCGTTCCTCCCGCTGCTCGCGCTCCGCACCGGCCTCGACCTTGGCCTGCGACCCCGGTGGGCGGGAGCCGCAGTCCTGTTCGCGCTGCTGACAGGCACGGTAACCGTGCACTGGGTGGACACAGATTCCTTCACCGCCTTTGCCCTTCTGGCCGGAGGATGTCTGTGGACTGCCGGCCGGGCAGCCTTCGATCGGCGCTTCCTGATCCTCGCGGGCGTCCTGGGGGGCCTGGCGGCGCTCGCCCGGAACGACGGGTGGCTCCTGCTCCCCATCCTGTGGGCTTCCGCCTGGCTCTACGGGCGCAGGTCGCGGGTTCCGCCCGCCTGGAAGGAACTCTGGCTGGGCAGCCTGCTCTTCCTGGTTCCTCCGGGCGTGTGGGCGCTACGCAACCTGTTCGTTTTCGGCGCGCCGAGCGCCGTCCCGCTGCTGTACGTTGCGGCGCTCCTCGACTACCGGCAGCTTCTCCGGTGGCACCCGCAACCCGACTGGACGGCCTTCCTGCACCAGGGATGGAATACGCTTGCCTCGCTGCGCCTGGAAGCGGGCCGTGCCTCGATCACCGTGCTGGCTGCGATGTTCCAGCTGTGGGGCCTCGGACCTGTGGCGCTGGCGATTGCCCGACTGCGCAGACGTGAGGCACTGTGGCCGGCCTTCCTGTACCTCGCCATCCTCTTCGTGACGCTGGTCTCGGTCTTCCCGCTGCTCGTCACCCACGGGACGTGGTCCCGGTCGGTCTCCGCCTTCGTGCCTGCCGGAGCGGCCACCCTTGCGGCAGGTTGTTCCGATCTGGAAGCGTTGCTCTCCCGGCGGATGCGAGGACGGCGTGCGGGGGCGGTCCAGGTGCTGCTCTTCTCCGTGGTCATCTTGCTCATCGCGCTGGTGGGCTCAACCGCGCTGATGGAGCAACTGAAGAGCGCGGTTCAGCACCCTCTCCTGTGGCAGAGGATCGGGCGTCTGCTCACCGAGCCCGCCTCCAGCGGCGTGGTAATGGCCCAGGACCCTATGGCGGTGCTGCTGTACGCGGGAAGGCCGGCCATCGGTGTGCCGTACGAAGAATCGCCTTTGCTCCTGGAAATCGCCCAACGCTACAACGTGCGTACGCTGGTCCTGGTCGACGATCTGAAGGGCCTGTTGCCAGAAACCTTGCGTAGCCTTTATGAAGCGGGCACGAACGGGCCACCTGGCTTTTCGTCCGGGCCGTTCACGCTCGTGCGACGGGAAGATGGAATCCAGGTCTACGAGCTCCGCTAGCAGGAGACGGGAAAGGTGCGGGGACGGCTTCGATGGCGAGAGCGACGGCAAGGCGCGGTAACGACATCGCAGGCGTGCTGCTGGTGTTCCTGCTGTGTGGGGCCGTGTTTGCAGCGTACCCCCTGCGGGTACGGCTCGAGCTCGGGAAGTGGACGTTTCCCCTGGACGATCCCTGGATCCACCAGGTCTTTGCACGGAACCTGGCCCACTTCCACACGTATGGGTTTCGCCCCGGAGAGGCAGGCACCGGCAGCAGCGCTCCGCTGTGGACGGCGCTGGTGGCGATAGCGTACTGGCTGGGGTGGAACCCGGTCCTCTGGGCGCTCGTGCTGGGCACGCTCTCGCTGGCCGTGCTCGGGCTGGTCGTCCACCGCTGGGCACAGGAGCATTACGGTTCACGTTCCATCGCGCTCGGCTTTGCGGCAGCGGTCATCCTCTCGCCCCAGGTTTCGTGGGGGGGCGTCGAGGGGATGGAAACCGCGCTTGCGGCGGCGTTGGCCACGTTCGTCCTCTGGCGCCTGACGCGCCCGTGGGCGCGGATGCGGGATGCCCTGGCGGACGGGTGGCTTCTGGGCGTACTCCTGTGGCTACGCCCGGAGGCACCGTTGCTCGCGCCGGCCGTCCTCTGGCGACGACGCCGGGAGCCTCTGCCCGCACTTGCAGGGTGGTTGGTGGCTCTGAGTAGCCTTGCGGCACCGTATGTGGGGTTCCACCTCTCACTCGGGGGAAAGATCTTACCGCAAACCGTGTTCGCCAAGGCCGCCTACTATGCTCGCCCGTTTTCCCTCGAAAGTCTGGGGGCCTTCGCGCGCGGGCTCGGGCTCAGTTTCGCCCCCGGGCCCTGGCCGCTGGTCGTGCTGTTGCTCCTGATGGGCAGCATTCCGATGGTGCGGCGACGGGACGACACGTGGGTACCGGCGCTGCTCTGGACCTTCCTGACGCTGCTGGTCTCCGTGTGGCGGATGCCGGTCGTGCTCCACTTCGGCCGGCACTTTGTTCCTCTCCTGCCGGCGTTGCTCCTGGCCAGTGGGGAGGGCCATCGGGTGGTCCCGCAGCGGGTGCGCTGGGCGGTGAACCTGGCAGGCGCACTGCTGCTCATCGCAGGACTTGCGATCGGGAGCACCTTTTACGCCACCGGATGCCGAATGATGGAAGAGAGCCAGGTGGCAATGGGGCACTACATCCGCGAAAATCTTCCTCCGGGAGAACCCGTCGCTGCCCACGACGTGGGCGCGATCGGCTATTTCGGCGACCACCCGGTTGTGGACACGCTTGCGCTCGTCACGCCGGAACTCACGCCGATGGTTGCCGATCGGGACGAACTAGCCCTCAGGGAATATCTGCGGATGCGCGGGGTGCATTACCTGGCAGCACTGGAGGGGATGCATCCAGGCATCATCAACAGCCCTGGGGTACGGGAAATCGCCCGCCGGGGCCGGATGTCGCTGTACTTTCTCCCTTGAGCCAGCCGTCATCCCCCTAACGCCCCAGGACGAAAGCGGCCTGCACCCAGAAGAGGAGCTGCACGAGCACCGCGGTTCCACCCAGGATATACGTCAGGAACCGATGCCCGCGGTGCAACCAGGCCGCGAGCACGACGTTTCCCCCCAGCAGCAAGAGCCCGAACGCAGGCAGGCGGAACAGGTCCACCGGCCGGCCGATCACTTCGGGGATGATCCTCCGCTGGCCTTCTTCGACCACCTCGCGGTAGCGGATCGTCAGGAAGCCGTGCTGGGCAAGGTCCGGGTAGCGATAGCACAGGAGGCCCCACAGCGCAAGGTTCGCGAGGAGTGCCACCCCGAACAGGAACCACAACGGCCGTTCCCGCCAGACACCGAGGCCAAGGAGCATCCCATGGCGTGTCGCCTGGGCGAACTGCTGGGTCACGCCGAGCCCGCGTCGCAGTTCCATTTCCTGGACAAATCGCTCCGGATCCCGTGGCGAGAGGACGAACGTTTCCTCGGGCGTGGAAACGAGGACCTGCGACCGGCGGCCGCCGGTCGCAAAGTACCGTACGATGCCCATCTCCTCGGATCGGGTCACTCCGCGGTGGCAGCCGGGCCAGCGCAGACCGCGCTCCACGGCCCGTTCCTCGGGCTGCCACGGCCGCACGGCGGTGATCCGGTTCATAGGGATGACCCGCTGGGACAGCCCCCAGTGGATCACCAGCCGATTCCGGTCGAACTGGTAGCGCAGCGAGAACAGCGCTGCGCTCCAGTACACAAGGAACCCGCCCAGGAGAAACAGCAGCAGTCCGAAGAGGGTATACCAGAAGGTCGCGGGAGAGATCGGCCACGGAAGGTGGACAAAGGTATATACACCCCCTGCCCAGGCTGTCAGACCAGGCAAGAGGCTTAGAAAGCCACCCCAGGGAAAGACAGGCCACCAGCGGCGCATCGTCCCACTAACCCGCCGCCCGAGCCCGGCGCCAGCGCCACCAGAGCACGGCCGCTAAGAGGATCACAAAAGCCCCCCCGAGCACAAGGAGCCAGGGAGATCCTCCTGAGGTCGCCGGAAGCTGTCCCCCGGCCGGCAGCGGGGTCGTGGTGGGCACGATCGCTACCTCCGGACGCGTGGGCGGCGGCACCATCGTGGGCACGGGCGTGAACACTTCGAGGGTCGGTGCGGGTGTGGGCACAGGCACAGCGGTCGGCTGTACAGGTACCTGCGTGGGTACAGGAGTAGCCGTCGGGAGCGTTACGGTAGCCGTCGGGTACGGTTCGGCTTTCGCGACGGCCTCCGGAGTCTCCGGCGCAGCTGCGATCGGGGAAGGGGACTGGGCCGGGCCTTTCCTGCCGCCCCGGAAGACGCCGAGACTCAGGACGACGACCGCAACCACAAGCAAGCCCAGTGCCCCGATCACGATGATCATCGGCCGGGAGAACCGGATGCGGGAACCGCTTGCTCCCCCTCGCAGCGCCATCGTTGCCTCCTTTGCGGACCAACGAACCCTTGTAGCAGGATTATACTCCGCCGTTACGCAAAAGTCAAACCGGCCTCGCTTGCCTTCGGTCGCGGCGTCAAGTATAATCGCCTTGCGCAAGCAGGCACGTGAGACGGATGACGATGGAAAACGAGAGGGTTACAGATCTTCTGAGGGTCCGGGAACGGCTGACGTTGCCGGCCGGCCGGCTGCCCCAGAAGACGCTCCTGCTCCTGTGCGGACTTCCCGGAACCGGAAAGTCGCGCCTGGCGAGACAACTCGCGGCCCGTCTTCCGCTCGTCGTAGTGTCCAGCGACGAGGTGCGGCTGTGGTTGTTCCCGGAACCGCGCCAGACACCGGAAGAGCACGCGGTGGTCCATCGGACTTGCCATATGCTTGTGGAAGATCTCCTCAACGAGGGACACAGCGTCGTCGTGGACGCGACGAACCTGCGACACCGGCACCGGGAACGGTACTATCGCCTCGCGGACGCCTGTGGCGCGCGGCTTCTGATCGTGCAGACGACGGCCTCTCCTGAGGTCGTGCGCGCTCGCCTGCAGGGAAGAGCGGAGGGAGTGCTCGCAGATTTTGGATCCCGGGCGGATTGGGAAGTCTACCGGATGTACATGGGCCAGATGGAGCCGATCCGGCGCCCGCACCGGGTGGTGGACACCAGCGGGGATGTCACTGCCGCAGTAGAGGAAATCGCGGCCACGCTCCTGGGCACGCCGGTGCCCGTGCCGGGGCGGGCACGGGTGCGCCTCATCCTGAACCCGGCCGCGGGGCAGGGATACCGGCTCGCCGATCTGGACGAAACGCTGGGATTCCTCGTGCGCCACGGCTGGGAGGTGGGCCTCTGGGAAACGCACCGTCCCCGGGAAGCGATCGAGCTGGCCCGGAGGGCCGCTGCCGAGGGGGTGGACATCGTGATCGCCGTGGGTGGGGACGGCACGGTGAACGAAGTGGTGAACGGGCTGGCGGGCACCCCAACGGCCCTCGCCGTCCTGCCGTTCGGCTCCGGAAACGTGTGGGCGCGGGAACAAGGGCTTCCCCTGGACCCGGCGGAGGCAGCGCGCGTCCTGGTGCAGGGGCAGATCCGGTCGGCCGATCTGGGCCTGGCCGGCGATCGGTACTTCCTCCTGATGGCCGGGGTCGGGTTCGACGCCGCCGTCGTGCACGCCCTTTCGGACGAGGGACGGCAACCGCTGTGGCCTCTGGGCTCGATCCTCAAGGGAATCACGATGGCGCTGAACTTCTCGGGCAAGGAAACGGTCATCACGCTGGACGACCAGAAGCAGGTCGCTGGGGAAACCCTCCTGGTGGTCATCGGGAACACGCGCTTGTACGGTGGGCTTGTCCAGATCACCACGCACGCGAGCATCGACGACGGCCTTCTGGACATCTGCATATTCCGGGGAAAGGGGGGCTTCTCGCAGCTGTCCCAGTATGCGCTGGCGACCGTCCTTCAGCTACAGGAACACACGAGCGGCGTCGATTATTACCGTGCCCGAGAGGTCACCATCACCTCGGAAACGCCGTTGTATGTCCAGGCGGACGGTGAACCGATCGGCACGACCCCGATGACCTTCCGCAATGTCCCACGGGCGCTCCGGGTGTTGGTGCCCCCATCGGTTCCACCGTACCTGTTTTCTCAGAATTGAAAGGGGAAACGATGCACAACCGGCAACGCGTGTTTCCTGTGTTGGGAGTCCTCCTCGTCCTCTGTTCCTGCGTCCTTTGGGAAGGCGAACAGATGCCTCCCGGGACACCCGCTCCCACCCCCACTCCCCCTCAGGTGGAGGAAGCCGGAAGCCACAGTCCTTCGATCCAGGGCCGGCTGCTTTACGCCCGGGGAGGGAATATCTGGCTGAGGCAGGGGACAACGGCGGAACGTCTCACGGACACCGGCACGGCTACGCAGCCGGCCTGGTCTCCGGATGGGCGGCAGATCGCTTTCGTGTCGCGCGGAGAGAGTTATTCCGATATCTGGATCATGGATGCGGACGGCCAGAATGCCCACCCGGTCACCCAGAACCGTTCCCCGGCCCGAGAACGGACCCTGGAATACGTCCTTTCCTCCTACTGGGCTTACCAGCCGCAGTGGGTCCCTCCGGAAGGCGAGTGGCTGGTCTACATCTCGCACCCGACGCCGCACGGGTCGGTCAGCGAGATGGGCGTCTACCGAATCCGCCCGGACGGGAGCGACGAGCACCGCGTGTTGCTGCTCGACGGGAACATCGAATCCCCCTCGTGGTCACCGGACGGGACCTTCCTGGCGTTCGTCTACATGCCCTATGCCACCGGTCCCCAGTTGCGCTACTTCGATCCCGAAAGCGGACGCGTCCAGGCGCTCGGCCCGGACGTCGAGGGGATCGAGCGCTACGACCCAGCCTGGTCGCCGGACGGGCAGTGGATCGCGTATGCCGCGCGTCAGGCCGGCGCGACCGACCTCTGGCTGATGCCGTCGCCGCTGAACCCGCTTTACGAGGGCGACTGGTCACCGGCACGCCTCACGGACCAGGGCCGCGCCCGTGCGCCTGCCTGGGCGCCCTCGGGTGACCAGATAGCGTTTATCGCGGAAGAAGATGGCTCCTTCGACCTCTGGATCCTGTACCTGGAGTTGGTCCCGGGCCAACCCCCGCGGCCCAAACAAGCAGAGAAGCTGACCTCCGGGGCGCAGGTCGATGCGACCGCGCGGCCGAGCTGGGCGCCGTAAGGAGTCGGTTCCGTGCAGGCCGTGGTCTCTTTCCCTGTTCGCTACGTGGAGACAGACGCCCAGGCGGTTGTCTATTACGCGAACCACTTCGCCTGGTTCGAACTGGGGTACGAAGCGCTGCTGGCGCAGATGGGGTTCTCCCTGGTCGAAAATCGGCCCGCTGTGCGCGAGGCCTGCTGCCGTTATCGGGCCCCCATCCGCTATGGGGAAACGGTGACCGTGACAAGCCACGTAGCGGCCCAGGATGAAGAGGGGCTGTGGGTCGGGCACGAGATCCGGGTGGGATCCGAGCTGCGGGCCGAGGGAACGACGTTGATCGGCTACGAGCAGCCTGTTGCGTTCGCCCCCACTGGGGAACGGGGATCCGCACTGCGCTTTGAAAGGTGGTCGGCGCTCGCGCCGCGCGGGCGGGTAGATGAGGTCGAGCTGCGGGTGCGCTTCGCCGAAACGTCCCCTTCCGGCCATGCGCATTTCAGCCGGTACTTTGGTTGGCTGGAGGTGGGACGGATTGCGTATCTGCGGCGGCTCGGCTTGGATTATGCGCGGCTTCAGCGGCTCGGTTCCCCTTTTGTCATCGCATGGGCGGGATGCCGCTACCTGTCACCGGTAGGCTTCGACGAACCGGTGCGCATACAGGTGTGGATCGAAGAAGTGCGCCACCGATCGTACGTGGCCGGGTACCGCCTGGTGCACGGGCAAGAAGGCCGCCTCGTCGCTGTCGGCAAGACCGTGCAGGCCTTTATCGACCTGGAAGGGCACCCGACACAGATCCCGGAGGCCGCCCGGGAACGCCTGCTGGCTGCCTCTCAGGGGTCGGAGGTCCTGGCGTCGCCCTTCGTGCTGGAAGCACCCGGGAGCGCTTCTTCCTGACCCAGCAGCCGTGCCGCATCGAGCAACCTGCAAAGCGAGGTCCACTCCTCCAGCGAAAGTGTCTCCGGCCTTCTGTCCGGGGCAACGCCAGTCGCCTGCAGTCGGACAGCCAGATCTTCCTTCGAAACGCCCAGCCCTTCGGCGAGGTTCTTTCCCAGCGTGCGGCGCGGGTGCAGAAAGCCGGCACGGGCCACACGGAAGAAGGTTTGCGGGGTAACGTCCCAGCGCGAAACCGGGAGCGGCTCCAGCGCGACGATGGCCGAATCCACCTGTGGCGGGGGAACGAAGCAGCCCGCGGGCACACGGTGCACGATTTCGGCGCGCGCATAATACTGCACCGAAAGCGCCAGCAAGCTCATGTCCGGCGGGCGGGCGACGAGGCGTCGCGCGACCTCCCACTGCACCATCAACACGAGCCTGGCAGGCGGCGGCTCCGCCTCGAGCAAGTGGCGGAGTACTGCGGAAGTGATCGAGTAGGGCAGGTTGGCGATCACCTTGTACGGCGCATCCACCAGGCGGCCCGGCTCCACCTGGAGGATGTCCGCGATCAACAGTTTCAAGCGGGGATGGGTCCCGAACCGTTCCTGTAGCCAGGCACCCAACCGTCGGTCCAGTTCTACCGCGACCACGCTTCTTGCCCGCCGGAGGAGCTCCCCGGTCAGCACCCCAAGGCCGGGACCGACTTCCAGCACGATGTCCCCGGGTGTCAGACGGGCTGCGCGGAGGATGTGGTAGAGCACAGCCGGCTCGGCCAGGAAATGTTGCCCCAGCCGACGGCTCGGCCGCAGGTCAAGTTCGCGCAGAATCTCGCGGACCGCGCGGCGCGAAAGGAGGTGCTGGGTCTCCGGATCGAGGTCGTCGGGCGGCGGGATGGATGCTTCCTCCACGCTTCCCCCCGTGATCTGCCTACGCTTCGGACGGCCGGCCAGGTGCCGCGAAGAGGGCTGCCAGCTGCTCCGCGCCCTCGGCGTCGACGATCGCCAGCACTTCGTCCCCCGCCTGGAGGACGGTCGTGCCCCGGGGCAGGATCATTTCCCCGCGACGGACGATGGCCGCAAGCAGGCACTGATCCGGAAGCGGGAGGTCCTTGATGGCCGTGTCCGCCGCTTCGCATCCCTCGGCCAGGCGTTGCTCCACCAGCGCGAACCGGCCCCGGCGCAGCTTCAGAAGCGTCACCATCTCCCCGAGCGACATCTCTTCTGCGATGAGGCCGGCCATGATTTCGGCCTGGTTGACTGCGACGTCCACCCCGAACGCACGTCCGAACAGCCAGGCAGTGTGCGGGTTGTTGATGCGTGCGATGGTGCGGGGGACGCCGTACGCCGTACGGGCGACGTAGCACAGTGCGAGGTTCTCGGCGTCCTGCGGGAGACAGGCAGCAAGCACCTGCGCCTTGCGCAGCGGCAGCTGGTCCAGCACCTCCAGGTCCAGTGCGTGTCCCTCGTAGATCGCCTCCGTCGGCAGGAGCCTGTGGAGACGCGGCAGGACATCCCGCCGGTGTTCCACCACGCAGACCCTGTGGCCCTGGGCGAGGAGGGCGTTCGCCAGCTGTGCCCCCGTTGGACCGCCACCGGCAATGACCACGAACATCGCTGCCTCCCGGTCCAGCTACCTGCGCTCGCTCAAGCGCTCCTGCAGCTCTGCCAGGCTCTCGGGCGAGACACTCACGTAGAGGAGGTCGCCGGTTTGCACCCGTTCTTCCGGCGCCGGCCGGAGGGCACGGCCAGAGCGCACGAGCGCGACCACCTGCCCCAGGTCCTGTGGCACGAGTTCTGACAGGGTGCGGCCGGTCAGGCTCGGGGGCACCGTAACCTCGTAGACTTCGATTTCGCCGTGGCCGGCGGCGAGCACCGGGCGCGGCCACGAGGAGACGAGCATTTCCCCGAGCCGCTGGGCATCCCAGCTCGCGGGGCTGACGAGCTGCAGGCCAAACAGTTCATAGATGGGGCGAAAACCAGGACGGTTGCAGCGCACCACGACGCGCGGCACCTGGTAGAAGACGCGCGCCGTGTGTCCAACCACCGCATTCAGAGCATCGTCCGGGGTAACCGCTGCAAGCCCGTCCGCCTCCTCGATCCCCGCACGGCAGAGCACATCTTCGTAGAGAGGGTCGCCCTCCAGCGCGCGCCCGTGGAAATCCGGCGGCAGCTCTTCCAGACGGGCCGCATCCTCGTCCACCACCGTCACGTGGTGCCCTTCACGGGCCAGCCGGCCGGCGAGGTCAGCCCCGACCCTTCCGCACCCCACGACGATCACGCGCATTGCACCACACCTCCTGCGCTACTGCCTGCGACGCGCCCGACCCGTTTGGCCTGCACCGTCCCCGGGCTCTCCCAGGTGGTAGGGTACGTCGGTCACCACCACTCCGGGCTTGAGCAGGAGCGCCAGCCGGAGCATCATGGCCGTCTGCGTGTGCAGGAGGTTATGCCACCAGCGACGGGGCACGAACTGCGGAACGACGATCGTGAGCAGTTCGTTCGGCTGCCGCCGCGAAAGGAGATCTTCGATATAGTCGAGGAGAGGCTCCAGCAGCAGGCGGTAAGGTGATTCCAGGATCACCAGCCGTACCCCTTCTCCCCACGCGCGCCACTTGCGCCGCACGGCCTCCGTTTCAGCAGGATCGATGGACACGTGCACCGCGGTCACATCGTCCGAAAGGGAGCGGGCATAGCGGAGCGCGGCCACCGTACCCCGGTGTACCCCACTGATCGGCAGGATCACCCGGTGCCGCGAGACCAGGGCTGGCGCACCGTACGCTTCCAGCGAAAGGTCGCGGGCAAGCGTTCGGTAGTGCTCCCGCACCCGAAGGAACAGGGCCGTGAGAAGCGGGATGAGCAGGACGACCACCCACGCGCCGTCCACGAACTTGGTCACCGCAAAGATCAGGGTGACCACTCCTGTGCAGAGGCTGCCAAAGCCGTTCACGGCCATCTTCCAGTGCCAGCCCGGACGCGCAGGGTTTCCTGCGTCCTCCGGACCGGGTTGACCCCGTGCCGCGCGCCACCAGTGCCGTGCCATACCTGCCTGGGAGAGCGTAAAGGAAAGGAACACCCCCACGGCCCACAACGGCACCAGCCGGGTCACGCTCGCCCGAAAGAGCAGGACCAGCAAGGAAGCAAGCCCCGCCAGCAACCCGATTCCCCAGGAATAGACCAGGCGGCTGCCGCGGAACGCAAGCTGGCGTGGGAGGAAGGAATCGCGTGCCATAATGGCGCTCAGCCGGGGAAAGTCGGCAAATGCGGTATTCGCGGCCAGGATAAGGACAATCGTTGTCCCGATCACGACCATCAGGTAGAGCGGACCCCGCCCGCCAAAGACCACCCGGGCCAACTGCGAAATGACCGTCTCCGTTTCCGAAGGGTAGGCGTGGATCCGCCCCAGCAGGAAGGCGATCCCCAGGTAGAGCGAGCCCAGGATGCCGGTCAGCCAGATCAAGGCGGTTCCCGCGTTCCGGCTGCGTGGCTCACGGAAGGCGGTCACCCCATTCGCGATACATTCGACACCCGTCAGGGCGGTCGTGCCGTTGGAAAAGGCCCGCAGGATGAGGAACAAGGTCACAGGCATCTGGGCAACGCTCAGTTCGGACGGTACATCGAGCGTGCCCAGACGTCCGAGTGCCAGGCGAACGAACCCGGTGATCACCGTCAAGTAGGTCACCGCGAGGAAGAAATAGGTCGGGACGGCAAAGGTAGCGCCCGATTCCCGGACCCCGCGCAGGTTGCCCAACGTGATCAGGAAGATAAGGCCCAGGGCGATCCACACGCGGTACGGCAAGAGCACCGGTGCCGCGGATACGATCTGCGCGACGCCGGAAGAGGTCGCGACGGCGACAAGCAAGGTGTAATCGATGAGCAATGCGGCGCCCGCCATCAGGGCAGGTACCGTACCCAGGTTCTCCCGCGCTACCGTGTATGCGCCACCGCCGTCCGGATAGGCATGGATCGTCTGCAGGTAAGACAACGCCACGATCACCAGGAGGGCGGTGACGACGATCGAGATGGGGAAAGCAAGATACAGTGCCGTCGCGCCTGCCGCGGCGAGGATGACGAGCGTTTCCTGGGGCGCGTACGCGACGGAAGACAGGGCATCCCCAGCGAACACCGCCATTCCGATGGCGGTGCCGAGGGTCTGATGCGGCGCATCGGCGGTCGGCAACGGCCGGCCGATCAGCCAGGTACGGAGCGAAGGCCGAAACCGGTACCGGGCGCGGCGCCGAAATACGGGCGCCCCCTCGACGGTTTCGTCTTCCATCCCGGTCATTGTTCCCTCGCGGCGCGCCTCCGCACGCTTGCCGCACGGTTAGCGCCCGAGCCCCTCCCAGCACAAGACGAGGTCCCGCGCTGCCTTGACTTCGTCCAGACGCCGGACAGGCGCACAGTGTGGAGCACGACGCAGCAGATCGGGCTCGGTGCGGGCTTCCTCGGCGATGCGCGCCAGCGCGTCGGCAAAAGCGTCGAGCGTCTCCTTGCTCTCCGTCTCGGTGGGTTCGATCATCAACGCTTCAGGGACAATGAGGGGGAAGTAGTTCGTGGGCGGGTGAAAACCGTAGTCGATCAGCCGTTTGGAGATGTCCAGTGCACGAACGTCGCTGCCTTCCACCCGCCCCACGGCCACGAACTCGTGCATGCAGCGGCGGTCATGGGAAAGACGAAAGATCTGCTTGACTTTCCGCTGCAGGTAGTTCGCGTTCAGTACGGCATCCTCGGCAGCCTGGCGCAGCCCCTTTGCCCCCAGCAGCCGGATGTAGGTGTAGGCACGCACGAGCACGGCGAACTGGCCATAGAAGGTCTTGACGCGGCCGATGGAGCGCTCCGGCATCATCCAGTCGTAGAGAAAACATTCCTCGGTGTGGCGGTGTCCCTCCCCCGGGCATTCATCGCTGTACTCGCGCGTGACGATCGGTCCGGGCAGGTAGCGGGCGAGGCGCTCTGCGCACCCGACCGGGCCGGAGCCAGGGCCGCCGCCCCCGTGAGGAGTGGAGAAGGTCTTGTGGAGGTTGTAGTGAAAGACGTCGAAGCCCAGGTGCCCCGGCTTGGCGATCCCGAGCAGCGCGTTCATGTTCGCCCCATCGCCGTAAAGAAGGGCGCCGCAGCCGTGCACGAGATCCACAATCTCCAGGAGATGCTCGTCGAAAAGGCCCAGGGTGTTCGGATTCGTGAGCATCAGCGCGGCGACGTCCGGCCCGCACCGGGACCGCAGGTCCTCCAGGTCCACGTTCCCGCGAGCGTCGGAACGTACTTCCACCACCCGGTAGCCGCTCATCGCGGAAGAAGCCGGGTTCGTTCCGTGGGCAGAATCGGGGATGAGGATGACGTTGCGCCCCCGGTCTCCGCGGTCCTCGTGGTACGCGCGGATCATCTGGATACCCGTGAACTCCCCGTGGGCGCCCGCGGCCGGCTGCAAGGAGACCGCCGCAAAGCCTCCGATCTCCTTCAGAAACTCCTGAAGTTCCCACATGAGGCGCAGGTTTCCCTGTACCGTATAGGCCGGTTGGTAGGGGTGTGTCCCGACAAAGCCCGGAAGCGAAGCAGCTACTTCATTGACCTTGGGGTTGTACTTCATCGTGCACGAGCCCAGAGGGTAGAAGCCGATGTCCACCCCATAGTTTTTCTGCGAAAGGCGAACGTAATGGCGTACCACGTCGACCTCGCTCACCTCGGGGAGGGGCAGGTCTTCGCGCAGGAAACCTTCCGGGAAGGGCGCCGGGGGCACGCCCGCGTCCGGCAGAGAGCAACCGCAGCGTCCAGGGACACTCCGCTCGAAGATCAGCGGTTCGCTCATCGCGTTACCTCCCGAAGGACCCGTACCAGACGATCGATCTCGGGAACCGGCACCATCTCGGTCACGCACAGCAGCATCGCCTGTCCAAGGTGGGGATGTGTTCGGCTCAGGTCGAATCCGCCGATGAACCCGTGCTCGAGGAGTCGATCGTTCAGTTCCTCTACCGAAATCGGGCAGCGGACCACGAATTCCTTGAAGAACGGCCAGCTGGAAAGGAGCTCGAAACCCGGGACCTTGGCGATGCCTGACGCGGCATAGTGGGCGCGGTGGTAACACACTTCCGCGACCTGCCGGAGTCCGCGGCGCCCGAGGCACGCGAGGTAGACCGCCGCGGCCAGGGCGTTCAGCGCCTCGTTGCTGCAGATGTTCGAGGTAGCCTTTTCGCGGCGGATGTGCTGCTCGCGCGTGGAAAGGGTCAGCACGAAACCGCGCCGCCCTTCTGCGTCGACAGTCTGTCCCACGAGGCGGCCGGCCATACGCCGCACCTCGGCCTTCCGGCAGGCAAAGAACCCCAGGTACGGCCCGCCGAAGTTCAGAGGATTCCCCAGCGGCTGACCCTCGCCTACTACGATGTCCGCGCCGACCTCGCCTGGAGGCACGAACAGGCCAAGCGAGATCGGGTCCACGGCGACGACGAGCAGGGCACCGGCGGCGTGGGCGGCTTCTGCCAGACGGCGCAGGCGCCGAGGGTCCAGAACCTCGCCCAGGAAGGTAGGCGTCTGCACCACGACGCACACGGTCTCGGGGTCGATCTTCGCTTGCAGGGTGTCCAGGTCTGCCTGCAGGTCTTCGTCTCCGGTCAGTTCGATCCCCGTGCCACGAAGGTACGTACGAGAGACCTCCCGGTACTCCGGGTGGAGCGTGGGGGAAAGGAGAACCTTGCGCCGTTTCCCTTTCAGGACGTTATAGGCCATGATGAGAGCTTCCGCCACCGCTGTTCCGCCATCGTAGTGCGAGGCGTTCGCGACCTCCATGCCCGTCAGGGCACAGATCATCGTCTGGTACTCGAACATCGCCTGCAGGGTGCCCTGACTGATCTCCGGCTGGTAGGGGGTATAGGCGGTATAGAACTCGGAGCGGCCGACGATCGCCGGCACGACGCTCGGGATGTAGTGGTGGTAGGCCCCGGCGCCGAGGAGGCAGGTGTACTCCCCGACGTGCGCGTTCCAGGAAGCGATCTCCTGGAGTTCCCGCAGGATCTCGGCTTCGGACACCGGGTGCGGCAGGTTGAGGGTCGGAAACCGGTAGGCGGAGGGAACGTCGGCAAAGAGTTCCGCGATCGAGTCCACCCCGATAGCCCGCAGCATCTCCTCGCGCTGGGCCTCCGTATGGGGGGAATAGCCCATCAGTGCCCTCCTTCTTCTTCGGCAAGCAAGCGTTCGTAGGCTGCCGCGTCGAGGAGCGTGTCCCATTCCGCTGCGTTGGACACGGAAAAGCGCACGAGCCATCCTTCGCCGTAGGGGTCGCGGTTGACCACCGCGGGGTCATCGACCAGGGCCTCGTTGACAGCCAAGACGGTCCCAGACATCGGCGCGTACAAGTCTGACGTCGCCTTGACCGATTCGACCACACCGAAGGAATCCCCCTGGGCATAGGTCTCGCCGACCTCGGGGAGCTCGACGTAGACGATGTCGCCCAGGTGACCCTGAGCGTAATCGGTGATCCCGACCACCACGGTATCGCCCTCAAGGCGGGCCCACTCGTGCGTCTTGCTGTAGCGCAGTTCCTCCGGAATCCGGTAAGCCATGGGATGCCTCCTTTCTTGCTACACCGGCCCCGATAGTAGCAGAAGGCGCGGGGCTTGTCAATTGCCGGGAAGCGTTCGTTCGAGTATAATGGGCGGCCGAATTCAGGAGGAAGCGATGTGTCCGGTGGCCCTGGCCCGATGCCCCAGCTACGACGCCCAGGAAGTCGCCCGAGCCGTTGCGCGGATTGTGGACCTGCTGGGCGGACCGGAACAGTTCGTGCGACCAGGAGACCGGGTCCTGATCAAGCCGAACCTGCTCAGCCCCGCACCGCCGGAGCGGGCGATCACGACACATCCGGTGCTCGTGGAAGCGGTGGTGCGCCTGGTGCAGCGGGCTGGGGGACAGGCGATCATCGCCGACTCGGCACCCGCCAGCGTGCCGTTCACCCCGGCCGGGCTGCGCCGCCTTTACGAGGCGACCGGGATGGCGGAGGTTGCCGAGCGCACCGGGGCCTCCCTGAACCTGGACACCGACGTTGTCGACCTGCCTGCACCCCCGGGCTGCACGGTGCGCCGCTTCGAGGTCATGCGTGTGGTAGCGGAAGTGGATCGGATCATCTCCCTGCCCAAGCTCAAGACGCACGCTTTGACCGTGCTTACGGGTGCCACGAAAAACTGCTTCGGGCTCATCCCGGGGGTACGGAAGATGACCTTTCATCTCACGCGAGGCCGGCTGGACGACTTTGTCGATGTGCTGCTGGATATCGCGGTCCTTGCTTCCCCCGTGCTCGTATTGATGGACGCGATCGTGGGCATGGATGGGGAAGGTCCCTCAGCCGGTTCGCCGTTCCCGATCGGGCTGTTGCTCGGTTCCACATCGAGCCTGGAGCTGGATGCGATAGCGGCCTCCGTTGTTGGCATCCCTCCGCTCGAGGTCCCCACGCTGCGGCGCGGTATGGAGCGCGGGCAATGGAGCGGCCAGACAGAGGGGATCGAGCTACTGGGAGAACGCCTGGAAGAGGTACGGGTCGAGGGATTCCGCCGGCCGGCTGGCGGGCCTCCGCTCGTGGACCGGCTCGTACCGTTCGGTCTGGGGCCACGGCTGCGGCGGGTGCTACTGCGACACACCGTGCGCCGTCCGGTGGTAGAGGCCGGCCGCTGCGCGCAATGTGGCTCATGCGTCCTTGCGTGTCCTGCGCGCGCCATCCGGGATACCGGGGGCGTGGTGCAAATCGACGAGCGTAGCTGCATCCGTTGCTACTGCTGCCACGAGGTCTGCCCCAACGGAGCGATCACGCTTGTCGCGCCGCGCGCACTTCGGCTGCTGCTGCGCCTGCGGCGCTGACACTTGATTATTCCTTCCCTTGCGGGTATAATGAAATTGCCGAGGAGAAGGGCCGTTGCCGGGTTTGGCTTGCGCGGGGGGTGCCCGTGGCAGATGCACACTGGATCGATTACTGGGTAGTGGATGTGTACACCCATCGGCCGTTTCGGGGCAACCCAGCCGGGGTTATCCTCGAGGCCGGCAACGTGGACGCGCAACAGCGAACGAGGATCGTGCGAGAACTGGGAGGATGGGAGACTGCCTTCGTTCTGCCTTCTACCTACCCCGACGCGGACCTGAGCCTGCGATGGTATACCGCAAACTGCGAGCTTCCGTTTTCCGTGCACGCCACGCTCGCCGCACTTCACGTACTGGTCGAGACAGGGCAGTACACAGCGCCGGTGCAACTGGGGATCGAGACGCTCTCCGGGGTGCGCACCGCCTGGTTGACCTATCACGAAGGCGAGATGAGACCCTATGTGCAGCTTCCCGTGCCACAACTGGAGGAGGCGCCGGTGGCAAGGGAAGCGGTGTGCGAGGCGCTGCTCGTTTCCCCAGAAGCACTGGCCGGGGAACTACCGCTTGCGCAGGAAGGGATGTCGTTGCTTGTGCCCTTTCGGCGACGGGAATCGCTGCTCGCCTTGAGTCCGGACTTGCGGAAGCTGAGCCGCCTGGGCCTGGAGGCAGATATCACCTCTTTTGTCTGTTTCTCCGACGAACCGGACCAAGAGGTGCAATGGCACCTTCGCTGCTTCGCGCCTGGGCTGGGAATCGCGGAGGACCCGGTGACAGGAACGGCGCACGCGGCCGTCGGTGCCTACTTGCTGGCACACGGGCGCCTTCCTACGACCGGAGAGGAACTCGCCTGTTGGGGCGCACAGGGCGACTGTCTGGAACGCCACGGCCACGTGCAACTGCGAATCGCACTAGACGGGCACGGCCAGCCCACCCAGGTACGGATCGGAGGTGCCGCGGTCACGGCGCTGCGTGGCCGACTGCGGATCGAGTGAGTTCGGCGACCGAGGAGGAGACGGCGATGGCGACCAAGGCGTACGTGCTCATCGAGACGGCGATCGGGAAGACCCAGCAGGTGGTCGAGGCCTTACGGAAGATGCCGGGGGTGACATCGGCGGACGCTGTAACCGGTCCGTACGACGTGATCATCGTCGTGGAGACCCGTGATCCGAACGAGGTGGGGAAGCTCGTCATGAACCAGATCCACGGGCTGGACGGCGTGAACCACACGCTGACCTGCCTGACGATCTAGCCCGCTGATGCCCGGGTCCCGGAGGGCAGGAGGCAACCGGGTCTTGAGACAGGGTATGGCCACAAGTGAAGAACGGGCCCGCAGGGGGAGCTGAGTGAGCCTCGGCTGAGAGGTCGGCCGGTACCGCCGACGACCCCGGAACCTGATCTGGGTAATGCCAGCGGAGGGATGACGAGGACCGAATTGTCGCCACCCGAAGCGCTGGGTGGCGTTTTCTTCGGGAGTAAGCAAGATGCGGGCGCTGGTGCTGTGCAACGGAGTGCCGGAAGAACTGGACCCGTGGTGGGACGAAATCGAGCGCGTCGACCTGATCGTCGCCGCCAACGGTGGTGCGAAATACGCTCGTTTCCTCGGCCTGACGCCGCACGTTGTGGTCGGGGACATAGATTCGCTCGATCCCGAGACGGCTCAGTGGCTGGCGCAGCACGGTGCACGTGTGATCCGCCATCCGCGTGCCAAGGACGAGACCGACCTGGAGCTGGCCCTGGTCTTTGCGGCGCAATCGGACGCCTCCGAGATCCTGGTGGCAGGGGCGTGGGGCGGCCGGCCAGACCAGGCACTCGCGAACGTTCAGCTCCTGGCACATCCGGCCCTTTCCGGGCGGCTGGTGCGCCTGGTCGGGAGGACCTATGAGGCCTTTCTGGTGCACGGAGGAGAGGAGCGCCGCATCTCGGGCCGACGGGGAGACACGGTCTCCCTTCTGCCTTTTGCCGGGGATGCACACGGAGTGTACACGAGTGGACTGGAATGGGCGCTGGCGGGAGCAACGCTGCGCTTCGGGGTAGGCCGGGGCATCAGCAACGTGCTCACGGATGCAGAAGCTCGGGTATCCGTGAGTGACGGGCTGTTGCTCGTCGTGCACCTGGTGGGACAGAGCGCGTGCTCGGGAGGTCAAGATGCTGCCCTCGCCTGATGAGCAAGCCCGGCCGGGCGCACGCCGGCCCCGGAACCGGTGGTTCAACCAGGTGTTACAACAGCTTCCGGCAGCTGGATTCCTGTGCCTGGTCCTCCTCCTCTGGCAGGCCCTTTCGTGGCTGTGGGGCGTTCAGCTCTGGCTTCTGCCTTCCCCGCTCCAGATCCTGCGCGACGGGCTATATGCCTGGAGGCACCTGGGGTTAGCTGCCCATACGCTCCAGACCCTCCAGGAAGCGGTGCTCGGGTTCCTGCTCGCGGTGGGCACCGGGCTTCTGCTCGCGCTACTGGTGGACTGGTCGGAATTCCTTCGCCGCGTCATCTACCCTCTTCTGGTCGTTTCTCAGACCATCCCGATTATCGCGATTGCTCCATTGCTCGTGCTCTGGCTCGGCTACGGGATCCGCCCCAAGGTATTCGTCGTCGCGCTCGTCTGCTTCTTCCCGATCGTGATCAGTACTGCAGACGGGCTGCGTGCGGCGGATCCGGAGTGGATCGCGCTCCTGCGTTCGATGGGGGCCTCCCGGTGGCAATTGTTCACCAAGGTGCGCTTCCCGGCCGCCCTACCGTCCTTCTTCTCGGGGGTCAAGGTCGCTATTACCTACGCGGTGATCGGCGCCGTGATCGGTGAATGGGTGGGAGGGAGCATGGGCCTCGGGATCTTTATGCGCCGGGCCCACAACGCGATGCGGTTCGGGCAAGAGTTTGCAGGCATTGCCGTGGTGTCGCTCGTGAGCATCGCACTGTTCCTGCTCGTTGCCGGCCTGGAGCGGGTGGCTCTCCCCTGGTACTTTGCACCACGCGAGCGGTAATCCGCATGGGCAGGTAGCATC
>JBDOIE010000169.1:0-7938 GCA_041082245.1 Chloroflexia bacterium | reverse complement strand
CAGAAACGCGGCACGGTACAGAGTAGCCTGTACCGTGCCGCGTTCGCTACGCTTACCACTCGGGGTTCAGGATCGGCGCGTACAGTGTGCCACTGTACCCAGGTCCCCAGTAGCTCCCCAGATCGTTACCCTCCACGAGGATCCGCGCCGAATCCACTCCCTGCGGGCTATCCGCTGTCAAGGCCACCATCGCCAGAACAAGCGCGCGTACCGCCAGGTCCCGGTTCGCTGCATCTAGGAACGCCGCACTCAGGTCCATCACAATCGTGTTCCCGTCCCGGTAGATGTCCCGGATCGTCGTCGCTGGCGGTACCGGAGAGATCGCCAAGCCTTGATAGGCAGCGCTCGGTCCCTTGATCATTTCCTCGACCGCCGTGCGCGCTGTCCGTACGGTCGCAGGTACCCGCCTCACAAGCGGGAAAAGATACTGCCCGTCCGGCGTCGCGAAATAGAGCGTCAACGCGACCGATTCCTCAGGAGCCAGGTTGTAAGGGTTCTCAAAGTTGACATAAGCAGGACGACGAACGGGGCCCGTATCGCTGCGGCCCGGGAGGCCTACCGGCGTCCCGTTCACCAGGAATTGGGTCTTTTCCACACCCGGGAACTCGGTCATCGCCAGCACGACCGCCATCGCTTCCGCCTCGCCGGCCCCGAGTTCCTCGAAGCGATGATCCAAGTCCACGTAAAGCGTATCTCCATCCCGCCAGATATTCACAAGCCCCATTCCCTCAGGGATGGAGCGAAGCAGGTTGCTCCCTGCCCGAGGCCCGGCGATCATCAGCTCGATCGCCCGGCGCGCCACGCCCGGCGTGTAGGAAGTAAGACGGTTTACAGGAACAAAATACCGCTTCTGAGGGCCGAGGAAGTAGAGCGTCGACCACATCGTCTGCGGAACGGGTGTAGCAGTCGGGACGATGACGACGGGCGTAGCCGTGGGAGGTGCCGGCGTTACGGTCGGCAATGCCGTCGGGATCGGCGTAACCGCGGGCGTTCGTGTCGGAGCGGGTGTCGGCGAAGGCGATGGAGGCACGGGCGTATCCGTGGGCACCAGGGTCGCCGTAGGCTGTACCGCCGGAACCGTCGGCAGGGTCGGCCAGGGAGTCGGGGTTACTGCCCGCTCACGAGCCGGAAGCACCATGCCCACGATGATCCCGTAGCTCGCCAGGATCAGCAATAGAACGCCGACAAGCGAAAGGTACAGGATTCGTTCCCGCTTCCCCAGCTGTCCCCAAAAACGGGCCCACGGGGAGCCCTCGCCGGTCGGCCGCAGTGCGCGCCCACCCCGTCCGGCCGCAGCTCCCGAAGCGACACCCGTCGCAGGGGGCGGTTCTTGCCCGGCAAACCGCGGGCATTCTGGATACCGGGGCCCAAGGCAGTAGCTTGCCTGGTCTACGTGAATGGGAAGCGGTTCCCCGAAGATGTAGCAGCGGTGCTCCGGCGTCGGATTGGAGAAACGGATCGCGCGGGTGTGCTTGAGCCCCAGGTGCGGGCAGTGGCGCTGGCGGCCCTCCATCGCACTCCTCCTTTTGCCTGAGACGGGCTCCCGAAGGCATTATACTACAATACGTCGTGGTTGTCAAAGAAAATTGCCGCGCGGCTCCTGCAAAACGGTGCTTTGTGCTATAATGCTCCCTGCGGCAAGAGCGAAAGGAGGCAGAGCATGGACTTTGGCGAACTCATCCGCAAGCGCTACAGCGTCCGCGCATACCGGCCCGATCCGGTCGAAGATGAGAAGCTGGCCCAGGTCCTTGAAGCGGCACGGCTTGCTCCCACGGCTGCGAACCGCCAGCCTTTCCAGCTGATCGTCATCCACACCGCAGGGCGCGAACGGGAGCTCCGCAGGATCTACAACAGCAAGTGGTTCGTCGAAGCTCCGATCGTGATCTGCGCGTGCGGTCTACCGAAGGAAGGCTGGATCCGCCAAGACGGCCTGAACTACACGATGGTCGATGTCGCCATCGCCATGGACCATCTCATCCTGGCGGCTGCAGAGCTCGGTCTGGGCACCTGCTGGATCGGCGCATTCAACCCCGAGGCGGCACGGGAGGTGCTGGGGCTTCCCGACGATGTCGAGCCGATCGCTTTCACTCCCCTGGGATACCCGGCCGACCAACCGCGTCCGAAGAAGCGCAAGCCGCTCGAGGAGCTCGTGCGCTACGAGCACTGGTAGCCCCTTTTTCGCAGAGGAAGGTATGTCGAAGCGGCTCGACCAGATCCTCGTCGTGGACATCGAAGCGACCTGCTGGGCAGGACCTCCCCCGGAGGGACAGGAAAGCGAGATCATCGAGATCGGTCTCTGCCTGCTCGACGTCGCCACAGCTGCCTGCACAGAAAGGCGAAGCATCCTCGTACGCCCCGAACGGTCTACGGTGAGCCCGTTCTGCACCGAGCTCACCACCCTCACGCAAGCAGAGGTCGAGGAGGGCATTCCGCTTGCGGAGGCCTGCCGTATCCTGCAGGAAAGGTACCTCTCTCGCGAACGTATCTGGGCGAGCTATGGCGACTACGATCGGCTACAGTTCGAAAAGTCCTGTGCGCGCAGAGGGATTCCGTATCCGTTCGGAGCCGGACATATCAACGTGAAAAGCCTCTTTGCCGTGTTGCACGGGCTTCCGCGCGAAGTATCGATGGCCCGTGCCGTACGGATGCTCGGTATGGAGCTCGAGGGGACGTACCACCGGGGCGGAGACGACGCCTATAACATCGCACGCATCCTCGCCCACATCCTGACCCGCTTTCGGGAGAAAGGAGCAAGCCTATGGCACGCATCCGAATCGTCGCCGGCCAAATCACCCTGGACGCCGAACTGAACGACACTCCTACGGCCCAGGAGATCCTCGCCGCGCTGCCCTTTGAGGCACGCGCGAACCGGTGGGGAGACGAGATCTATTTCGAAATCCCCGTTTTCGCAAAGGCTGAGCCGACGGCGCGCGTGGACATGGAGGTGGGGGACGTGGCCTACTGGCCGGCCGGCCACGCGCTGTGCCTTTTCTTCGGCCCGACACCTGTGAGTCGCGACGATAGGCCGCGCGCCTATAGCCCGGTAAACGTCGTCGGCCGCCTGCTTGGGGATGCGACCGTTCTCCGCAGGGTCACCGACGGCTCCCTCATCCGCGTGGAACGCGCCTAGAGGAGGACGCCGATGATTGTAGTTCACGTGCACGCCCATGTCCGTCCAGAGCAGGTGGATGCCTTCCGCCAGGCGACGCTGGAAAACGCGCGGCAAAGCGTCCTCGAGCCGGGGATCGCCCGCTTCGATGTCCTGCAGCAGACGGACGATCCTACCCGCTTCGTCCTTGTGGAAGTCTACCGTACGCCCGAGGACCCGGCAAGACATAAAGAAACGGAACACTACCGGAAATGGCGGGACACCGTGGAGCCGATGATGGCCGAGCCGCGCTACAGCGTCCGGTACACGAACGTTTTTCCCGATGAGCCGAGCTGGGAATACCCTCAGGTGCCCTGAGAGGAAGCCTTTGGACGCACTCCGTTTCGAGTTTGCCACCGCGACCCGCATCGTTTTTGGTCCGGGAGTTCTTGCGGAAGCGGGGCCCGCCGTCCGGGAGATGGGCACGCACGCACTCGTCGTGACGGGAAGCAACCTATCCCGCGCGGCGCCCGTCTTGCGCCTCCTGGAGGAACAGGGCGTCCACGCGACGGTCTTGCGCACGGAGGGAGAACCGACCACGGAGAGCGTGCGTGCCGGGTGTGAGATCGCCCGGGAGGCAGGGTGCGAGGTGGTTGTGGGGATTGGGGGTGGGAGCGCACTGGACACAGCGAAAGCGATCGCCGGGTTGCTCACCAACGAGGGCCCCCTGGAGCGCTACCTGGAGGTTGTCGGCCCTGGGTTGCCGCTGGCGCGACCGGCGGCGCCCCTCGTCGCCATCCCCACGACGGCCGGCACCGGGTCCGAGGTCACCCGCAACGCCGTGATCATCGTCCCTGAGCACAGGGTTAAGGTCAGCATGCGCAGCCCCTATCTCTTGCCACGGCTCGCCCTTGTAGACCCGGAGCTCACGCTGAGTTGCCCCCCGGAGACTACCGCTGCGTGCGGGCTGGACGCGCTCACGCAGCTTCTCGAGGCGTTCGTGTCCACACGCGCCAACCCTCTGACCGACGGGTTCTGCCGGGAAGGGCTAGCCCTCGCTGCTGGCTCCCTTTACCGCGCCTGGGCATACGGACAGGACCTCGGCGCTCGAGAAGGGATGGCGCTTGCCAGTCTCCTGAGCGGCCTTGCGCTGGCGAACGCGGGTCTGGGCGCTGTGCATGGCCTTGCGGCCGCGCTGGGCGGGATGTTCCGTGCACCCCACGGGGCAGTCTGCGCGCGCCTCCTTGCCCCCGTGATGCGGGAGAACATCCGAACCCTCCTGAGCGAGTCTACGGAGCACCCGGCATTGGCTCGCTACCGCGAGGTCGCCGAGCTCCTGACGGGCCGCCCCGGCGCAACAGCGGAAGAAGGCGTGCGGTGGGTAGAGGAGCTGGTCGAAGCGCTGGCCATCCCGCGGCTTGGCACATATGGCGTAAGCCCGCGCGATCTGGACGCGCTCGTGCAGCGGGCGAGCGCCGCGAGCAGCACGCGCGCCAACCCCGCGCGGTTGTCCGCAGCCCAGTTGCGGGCTATCCTGGAGCAGAGCTTGTGAGGGAGGCCGCATTGTCCGAACACGATCCGCCTCTCACCCAGCGGCAGATCCTCCTCACGTGGTGGCCCCTGGCCGCAAGCTGGCTCCTGATGGCCTGTGAACAGCCGCTGGTGAACGCCGTGGTCGCGCGGCTTCCGGATCCGGAAATCAACCTTGCGGCATGGGGCGGGGTTGTTTTTCCCCTCTCGCTGATCATCGAAGCGCCGATCATCATGCTCCTGGCTGCGTCCACCGCGCTCTGCCGCGACTGGGACTCGTTCGCCCGCGTGCGACGGTACATGATGGTTACCGGGGGTGGGCTGACCCTCATCCACGCGCTGGTGGCACTGACCCCGCTTTTCGGTCTGCTAGCAGGAAAAGCGATCCACGCGCCACAGGAGGTCCTCGGGCCGGCGCGCACGGGACTGATCCTGATGCTCCCGTGGTCGTGGTCCATCGCCTATCGCCGGTTCCACCAGGGCGTTCTTATCCGGTTCGGCCATTCTCAGGCAGTAGGCATCGGGACGGCCATCCGCCTGGGCGCCGAAGCCCTGGCCCTCGCAACCGGGTACGCCCTCGGAACGGTCAGCGGCACGACGATCGCGGGGATCGCGATCTCCGCCGGCGTCGTTTCGGAGGCCGTATACGCCGGCTTGCGCGCGCAGCCCGTGGTACGGCGCGAGGTGCGGCAGGCACGCTCCCCGACACCGCCGGTCACCGTGCGGTCCTTCCTCTCCTTCTACATCCCGCTTTCGATGACCTCGCTGCTCTATATGCTGGTACAGCCCCTGGGAAGCGCAGCCCTGAGCCGGATGCCCGCCGCGCTGGCTTCGCTTGCCGTGTGGCCGGTGATGTCCGGGCTCGTGTTCCTGCTGCGCAGCCTCGGGATGGCATACAACGAGGTCGTGGTAGCGCTGATCGACCGCGAAGGCGGGGTCGCGAAACTGCGGCGCTTTGCGTGGTCGCTTGCCGTGGGAACGAGCAGTGCGCTGCTTCTGATCGCGGTCACCCCGCTGGCGCGGTTGTGGTTTTCCGGGGTCTCCGCTCTCAATCCGGAGCTGACCGCCCTCGCGCTGCGGAGTGTGGCGCTCGCGGTGCCTATGCCGGCCCTGAACGCGTTGCAGAGCTTCTACCAGGGGGCCATTGTGCACAGCCGTCGTACCCGGGCGATCACGGAAGCGATGGGACTATTCCTGCTCTCCAGTGCAGCGGTGATGGGTTCTGGGGTCGTCTGGGGGAAGGCCCCGGGGCTTCCGGTGGGCCTGGCCGCCTTCACGGTCGGAGCCACGCTCCAGACGCTCTGGCTGTGGAACCGGAGCCGGCCGGTACTCGAGGACCTGGCGGAAAGGCCAGCGCGCATTCGGCCGCTTGAGGAGACATAAAAAGGGCGACATCTCGTTACAGACGTTCCGATTCCGGAACCCGCAGCGTAAGTCGGTGCGTCGTGCGTACAGAGGAGACAAGAGGAGGAGCCGATGCCTTCCCTTTTTTCGCTGTTCCTGGTACGCGATGTGACATTGCGCAACCGTATCGTGATGCCCCCGATGGCGACATACGTGGCCGGGGAGGATGGACGGGCGACCGATTGGCACCTCGTGCACTATGGTGCTCGCGCTATCGGCGGCGTGGGGCTGATCATCGTGGAGGCCACGGCGGTCCACCCGGACGCACGCATCGCGCAGGGATGTCTGGGCCTTTGGGAGGATGGGCAGGTGGAACCCCTCGCACGGGTGGTACGCTTCTGCCAGGCACAGGGCGCTGCCATAGGAATACAGCTCGTGCACGCGGGTCGGAAAGCGTGGTCCCCAGAGCGGGGGGTGGGTCCCGGAGAGGTGGTGGGGCCGAGCGCCATCCCCTATGACGAAGGATGGGTACGGCCAAGGGCGCTTGAGGCGGACGAGATCCCGGGGATCGTCGCAGCCTTTGCCGAAGCGGCGGCACGTGCACGAGCGGCAGGTTTCGACGTGCTGGAGTTGCACGCGGCACACGGATACTTGCTGCACCAGTTCCTATCCCCGCTTGCAAACCGACGGGAGGACGGCTACGGCGGGAGCCTTCGCAACCGAAGCCGGCTGCTCCTGGAGGTCACCCGGGCGGTGCGTCAGGAGTGGCCGGCCGACCGACCGCTCTTCGTGCGGGTGTCGGCAACCGACTGGCATGAAGATGGGCTCACGGTGGACGATCTTGTGCAGGTCACGCGGTGGCTGACGGAAGAGGGCGTGGACGTCATCGACTGCTCCAGCGGTGGCATCGGGCCGTGGGCCCCGGAGCAGGTTGGGCCGGGCTATCAGGTCCCGTTTGCTACACGGATCCGGGAAGAAGCAGGGGTACCGACGGTTGCCGTGGGGCTCATCACGACACCGGAGCTGGCGGACGAAATCGTACGGAACGGTCGGGCGGACCTGGTGGCATTGGGCCGCGAGTTGTTACGTCACCCCCAGTGGCCACTGATGGCGGCGCGCGATCTCGGGCAAGCGATCGCCTGGCCGAAGCCGTACGAGCGGGCGAAGCGCGGTTAAGAGCTTGCGGAACCGCGCAATGGAGCGCCGGTAGGGAAGTCAGCTTCCTTTTTGAGGGCAGGGATAAACTTCCGATAAGAGTTCTTATGTAAAAAACAAGGCGCTCAACCGCTCCAACGTGACATAATCACAGAATTGGGCGACGCCAGAAACTTCAGGTGCAGAATCGAGGTGAACCTTGCGCACGATCGCGGTCGTCAACTTCAAAGGCGGAACAGGGAAAACCACCACCGCCGTAAACCTCGCGGCCGGCCTCGCGCGGCTCGGACAGCGTGTCCTCCTCATCGACGCCGATCCCCATGCGGGTCTCACCCACACCTTTGGCGCCCCTCCCTCTCCATCCCTCTCCGACGTCCTCGCCGGCCATCTCCGCCTCCCGCGCGCTATCTTCCCCACCCGGGAATCGATCCACCTGCTCCCGGGCAATCCCACGCTCTCCAACGCGGCCCGCGAGCGTTCTGATTATGTCAAGTTGAAAAAGGCCCTCGGCAGTGCTCTCCACGCTTGCGCCGATGCCTATGACCTGGTCCTCATCGACTGCGCTGCGTCCCTCATCCCCCTTACCGTAGCAACCCTCGCCCTCGCCGACGAGTACATCATCCCCACCCAAGTCGAATACCTCTCCCTCCTCGGCCTGAACCAGGTGCTGGAAACGCTCGCGCGCATCCGCGCCCCCGGACGTCCTCCCCATCAGGTCGACAACCTCAACGTAGCCCTCATCGTGCCCACCTTCTACGATGTGCGCCGCCGCGTCACGCGGCTTCTCGTCGCGCGCCTCCGGGAAACCTTCGGTCCCCGTG
>JBDOIE010000166.1:0-1471 GCA_041082245.1 Chloroflexia bacterium | reverse complement strand
GTAACCGATATGGTGACTGTCCGCTGAGGGGTGGATTTTTCCTCGCAAGAAATCGAAGGGGGTTCGCCCCTGCCTTCGTACCGCTTCACGCAGCCAATGCGCGAATCAATCCTTGATCCCTCCCTCCCGGAGATACGATGTCAGGATCGTGACCTGCACCAGGCTACGCTTCGACTTTGACCACGCATCGTCCGGTAGCACTCCTTGATCCGCAGGCCGATATGTCCCTTGCTCGCATGATTGGCCGATCGGGCGAAGCGCCGCTTTGCGCGATCAGACCGACGCTCGCTGAAGCGTGACCAGTCCGCCGGGTGCACGGTCAGCAACTTCAGCCGCATATTGGAGGTCGCCCGTCGCCCTTTCCTGGGCAAAGTCTCTCGCCCGTACTGCGGGTCGGCGCATCCAGGCGGCCCTGGCTCCCCGGACAGCGCCCCCGACGATCTCTTCCAGCTCCGCCAGCTCGGCCAGGGCCTGCGTGATCTTGGCGCCCCCCTCCGCCGGCCTGCTCTCGACGCTCGCTGCTCCGCGATCTCGGCAGTGCCAGCGTGTTCGGCACCCCACACCGCTGGCACACCCGATGCTCCACCCCCAGCCGGACGGCTACGCTCTCGCAGCCGTCCGCATCGTCGCTCAGCGCCGCCTCTGCCCGCACCGTCTGGGCCACCTCGGCGATGGCCACCTGCAAACTGGTGGCATTCTCACCCTCCAGGACCTCAACCAGCAGGGTAACCTCCCGGTCTCCGCTCAGCTGGAGCACGACCGTAGCCTCACCCCGGACCGCTACGTGGGTGATCCCCCGCGAGGACCGGCACGCGCTGTTGCGCGGACGGTTTTCCCCTGTGTCTACTGTACCTCCTCTCCAACTTGCTGCGCGTTGTCGGAGATCTGGCCCTTTCTCCGCCCGGCGCAAGGGCAGGAGTACGTCCTCTACCCCGCGGTAGCTTACCCCTGGAGCCACAGAAAGATGCTCAAGGCCCGAAGACGCTCGCTCTGGTCACGCACCCTCACCCCTAAGGTCCGCAGCGTATGCCCGCACGCAGTAGACTGAGTTCGCTGCAAAGCGCGTATCCCGGATCGGCTTGTCCAGGAAGGGATGGCTGTGAAAGGTCCCGCTTCTGCGCGCCGCGCAACGCTTCGCCCAGGGCGGGTACCCCCGCTTCACCGGCGGAATTTGTCCCGTGAGCGCATCGAGTCTCCTCCTGGTCCTCCCGAAGAGGCCAGAGGAATCATACCGGATCCCCATGTGCTGTCTGCAGGACCATACCGTGTATCGGGTGACCACGCCGGAAGCCGTATTCGAGGCATGGCTCTTTCAGTTGCGCAGTTGGGCGTGTGCCTGGATCGAAGTGGAGCTGCGTGCGCGCTTTGGTGGGAAAGTCGCCTGTTATGCCTTCACCGGATAGCCCTGGATGTAGAAGATGGAGCGTCGAAAACAGACCCGCGGATCGCGCACCTACTGTGGAAGCGAGTT
>JBDOIE010000156.1:0-5797 GCA_041082245.1 Chloroflexia bacterium | reverse complement strand
CCCCTATCTGTTGCAGATGCGCTCCTTGGCGGACTTCTGCTTCTATAGCCAGCGCTGGGTCTACTTCTACAACGTCTTGCGGCCCCACTACGGCAAGGGAATGGGTGGTTCCCCGCCGCTAGCTGTCCTGCAACGCTTGGGCTATACTGGTCCCCAAACCATTGCCGCTTTCCCCCCGGTGCTCCTGGATACGATCAGCACCGATTTGATACTGGCCTGTAGCCAAAATGTAGGTAACGATCTGTTGGCCCATTACACTTTATGTTGTGGTTGGCGTTTTTGCCGGATTCTGGTATAATGGTTTACAGCGATGGTATGGGAGGTTCTCGGAGTATGGGCAACCGGTGGGTCACAGGTCTTGTGTACCTGATCATTATTGTGGCGGCCATTGCCCTGGTGTTCAACCAGGTCAACCCGCCTTCTCAGCGGCGGGAGGTGCAGCTGAACCAGGTGCTGACCGACGCCCGCGAGAAAAAGATCGAGCGGATCGTCGTGGGCAGCGATCAGCAACGGCTGGACATCGAGTACAGGAACGGCGACCGGGCGACCTCGCGTAAGGAATCGCAGGATAGCCTCTTTGCCCTCCTGCACGACGCGGGCGTGGATGTGCAGGATATGCCGATCATCGAGGTGAAAGGGCCTTCTTTCTGGAACAGCGTTGTAGGCCCGCTGAGCTACTTCATCCTCCCGCTGGTGTTTCTCTTTATGCTCTTCTTCTTCCTCCGCCAGGCGCAGGGGACGAACAACCAGGCGCTCTCTTTCGGCAAGAGCCGGGCGCGCCTGTTCACCGGGGACAAGCCGAAGATCACCTTTGCCGATGTGGCGGCGGTGGACGAGGCGAAGGAAGAGCTGAGCGAGGTGGTCGAGTTCCTGAAGTACCCCGAGAAGTTCGCTGCCCTGGGGGCGCGGATCCCGCGCGGGGTGCTCCTGATGGGCCCTCCGGGCACGGGCAAGACGCTGCTGGCGCGCGCGGTTGCCGGGGAGGCAGGGGTCCCGTTCTTCTCCATCTCGGGCTCCGAGTTCGTAGAGATGTTCGTCGGCGTCGGGGCTTCGCGGGTGCGGGACCTCTTTGACCAGGCCAAGCGGAACGCACCGGACATCGTCTTTATCGACGAGATCGATGCTGTCGGCCGGCAGCGTGGCACAGGCCTCGGGGGAAGCCACGACGAGCGCGAGCAGACCCTCAACCAGATCCTGGTCGAGATGGACGGCTTTGACTCGAACACGAATGTGATCGTGATCGCTGCGACCAATCGCCCGGATATCTTGGATCCCGCGCTCCTCCGCCCCGGCCGCTTCGACCGGCGGGTGGTGCTCGACCGGCCGGACATGCGCGGGCGGATCGAGATCCTGAAGGTGCACTGCCGCGGCAAGCCGCTGGCGCCCGATGTGGACCTCGAGGTGCTGGCGCGTCAGACGCCCGGCTTCTCGGGGGCGGATCTGGCCAACCTGGTGAACGAGGCGGCCATCCTGGCGGCGCGCCGCAACCGCCGGCAGATCACGATGCAGGATATGGAAGAAGCGGCGGAGAAAGTGGTTGCCGGCCCGGAGCGCAAGAACCGGCGGATCAGCGAAGAGGAGAAGCGGATTATTGCCTACCACGAGGCCGGGCATGCGCTTGTGGCCCATCTGATCCCCGAGTGCGATCCGGTGCACAAGATCTCGGTCGTCTCGCGCGGGCTGGCGCTGGGCTACACGATGTCGTTGCCCGAGGAAGACCGCTACCTGATGCCGCGCCGCAAGATCCTGGCCGATCTGGCCTACCATCTGGGCGGCTATGCCGCGGAACAGCTGATCTTTGCGGACACGACCACCGGCTCGGAAAACGACATCGAACAGGCGACCAAGATGGCCCGGCGCATGGTGACCGAGTTCGGCATGAGCGAGCTGCTGGGGCCGATCGCCTACGGGCAGAAGGAGGAGCTGGTCTTCCTGGGGCGCGAGATCGCCGAACAGCGCGACTACAGCGACGACACTGCGCGGCTGATCGACCAGGAGGTACGGCGGATCGTGGAGGGCGCGTACCAGCGCGCTCGGGACCTTCTTCAGGAACACCGCGCCGGCCTGGATCTGATCGCCCAGCGGTTGCAGGAAGTCGAAACGCTGGAGGGCGAGGAGCTCCGGCAGTTGCTCGACCGCGCCGCACAGATGAAGCAACCGGTCGACGCCGCCGCTGGCACGTCGTCGTGACGGTGCACCTGGACCCGGATGGGTATGTGTCGCTTCGCTGCCCGAGAAGGCCTCTCCCCCAAGGGGTTCCCCGATGCCTGAGCCGATCCGCTTTGGCACCGATGGCTGGCGCGGCATCATCGCCGACGATTTCACCTTCGGGAACGTGCGGCGGGTCGCGCAGGCCCTCGCGGACTATGTCACGTCACAGGGCCTGGCTTCCCGGGGGGTCGTGATCGGGTACGACCAGAGGTTCGCCTCGGAGGACTTTGCCCGTGCGGTAGCGGAAGTTATGGCCGGGAACGAAATCCCGGTCTTTTTTTGCCAGCAAGCCTGTCCCTCCCCGACGGCTGCCTATGCGGTTCTGGCCCGCTCCGCCGGAGCAGGGGCCGTCATCACGGCCAGCCACAACCCCGCCCGTTACAACGGCGTGAAGGTGAAGGATGCCCATGCTGCCTCCGCGCCGCCGGATATGGTGGCCGCGATCGAAGCGCTGGTCGATCGGTCCCCGGTGCGCCGGCGGCCGTTCGAGGAAGCGCGACAGGACGGAAAGATCGCCCTCTTCGACCCATTTCCGGCCTACCAGCAACAACTTGCGGCGCTGGTGAACCTGGACCGGATCCGGCAGGCCGGCCTGACGGTGATTGCCGATCCGATGTTCGGGGCAGGCATCGGTTACCTCCCGGCGCTCTTGAGCGGTGGTTCCACGCGCGTCATCGAGATCCACGGGGAACGGAATCCGATCTTTCCGGGCATGCGCAATCCGGAGCCGCTGGCGCACAACCTGACCAAGTTGTGCACCGTCGTGCCGGACAGCGGCTCCGACGTGGGGCTGGCGCTGGATGGGGATGCCGACCGTGTGGGGCTGGTGGACGAGCGTGGCCACTTTGTCGACCCCCTGCGTGTCTTTGCCCTGCTGACGCTCTACTTGCTGGAGGTTCGGGGTTGGCGGGGGCCGATCGTCAAGTCGATTTCCACCACCTCTATGGTGGAGAAGCTCGCCGCGCGGTACCACTTGCCGGTCTACGAAACGCCGGTGGGCTTCAAATATGTAGGGGCGAAGATGGTGGGGGTCGACGCGATTATCGGAGGAGAGGAGAGCGCGGGCTTTGCCTTCCGGGGCCACATCCCGGAGCGCGACGGTATCCTTTCTGCCCTGTTCCTGCTCGACCTGATGATCCGCCTCGAGCGCACCCCTTCGGAGCTCGTGGCCTATCTGTTCGAGCAGGTCGGGGAGCACCATTACGCGCGGATCGACGTCCCCTGCGTAGAACCGTGTCCCGCGGATGTGTTGGCCCGTCTGCGGGAGCGGGTGCCCACGGAGCTGTTCGGGCAGAAGGTCCGGGCTTCGCTCGATGAGCGGGGCTACAAGTATTTTCTTGCGGACGGAAGCTGGCTTCTCGTCCGTGCCTCGGGGACGGAGCCGCTGGTCCGTTTCTATGCCGAGGCGAGCACCCCGGAACGGGTGCAGCAGCTGCTGGACGTGGGACGGGAGATGGCCGGGCTTGCGGCTTCCCCACGGACTCCGGAGAAGAGGGATGGCTGAGCGGTCGCGCCTTTTCGGCACCGACGGGATCCGCGGTCGCGTGCCCTACGCGCCGCTTTCTGCGTCCTTTGTCCTGCGGCTGGGACAAGCGATCGCGGAGGTTGCACGCGAGGCCGGTACACCCCCGCTGGTGGTGATCGGGCGGGACACGCGGCGTTCCGGGCCGCTTCTGGAGGCGGCGCTGACGGCCGGCCTGCTCGAGCGCGGGATGGACGTGTTGCCGCTCGGGGTGCTACCGACCCCCGGGGTCGCCTGGCTCGTGCGGCACTACGGGGCTGGTTTGGGAGCGGTGATTTCGGCTTCCCACAACCCGCACCCGGACAACGGGATCAAACTCCTCGCACAGACGGGGTTCAAGATCGCAGACGAAATCGAGCAGGAGATCGAGCGTGTGGTGGAGGAAGGGGTTCCCCCGGTTGCGGGGGACGGATGGCGGGTGGGGACCCTGGTGTCCGCGCCCGAGCCGCCGGAGGAGGTTTACCTGAGGGTGCTCCTTTCCCGCGCCGAAGGCTCCTTTCCCCTGGAGGGGTGGCGTCTGGTGGTGGACTGTGCGCACGGGGCAGCGTACAGGGTCGCGCCGGAACTGTTCCGCCGCCTGGGGGCGCACGTCACGGTGTTGCACGCCGAGCCGGACGGGGAGAACATCAACCGGAGGTGCGGCTCCGAACACCCTGAAGCGCTGCAGGAGGCCGTGCGGCGGGAGCGGGCGCAGGCGGGGATCGCGCTGGACGGCGACGGAGACCGGGTGGTGTTGGTGGACGAGACGGGGGCGCTGCTGGACGGAGACGCGATGCTCTTGATCCTGGCGCGCGAGCTCCAGGCGGCCGGCCGGCTACGGGGCGGGGTAGTCGTGGGCACGGTGATGTCGAACCTGGGCCTGGAGAAGGCGCTCGAGGAAATGGGCATCCGGCTGGAGCGTGCCCCGGTAGGCGACCGTTACGTGGCGCAGCGGATGCTGGAGGGCGATTGGGTGCTCGGCGGGGAGCCGTCCGGGCACATCGTCTTCTTCGGCGAGGGGAGCACCACGGGGGACGGCCTGTACACCGCGTCGAAGGTGCTGGGCATTGCCGCGCGGCAGGGGCGGCTCCTTTCGGAGCTCGTGAAGGGGTTCCGGCGTTTTCCGCAGGTGGTGATCAACGTCCCCGTCTCGCGGCGGCCGCCGCTTGCCTCGGTACCGGAGATCGTGCGGGCAGAAGCGCTCGTGCGGGAACGGCTGGCCGGCCGGGGGCGGGTGTTGCTGCGCTACTCGGGCACGCAGCCGCTGCTCCGGGTGATGGTGGAAGGGGAGGACGAGCGCGAGGTCACCTGGGCGGCCGGCCTGCTTTCAGAGGCGGCCGAGCGCGCCCTTGGGGGAGAAGAGCCTGCGGGGTGAGCGGAGGGACGACATGGGCCGCCCAACCTGCACCCAAGCATCGCTGGTTCAAGCAGGTTGAGCGGCTCTTCGATCACCAGACTGTGTTCCAGGGTCGGGGGAACGCCGCCCGGCACACCCGCCTCGGGTGGTTCCAGGGTGATGGGGGCGAGAAAGAGCAGGCCGGCCGGAAGCGTGTCCAGGTTGTCCGCCTCGTAAGCGCCTATATCGCAGCCGAAGCCGAAGGGCCAGGCGATGCGGTCCAGTTCATCGGCGGGGCAGTCGGCTCGCCGGCATCGATGACCGGCGAGCCGGGTACTAGGTGCAGGCTGCCGTTGACCAGATCCAGGAAGAGCGGACCCGTATTGGCCCGATCGCCGGGCGCGCTGAAGGCACACGAGTTCCCCACCCCCATTTTGTGTCCGCCAGAGGTAGTCGTTCCCCCTCGGTCGGCGGGATCGCCGAGATTCACGGCGACCATCGCGTTTTGCATTGTCGCCCGGGTCCAGGAGATGCCGGCGCCTGAGACTGCACGAGGCGTTCAATACGGACGTATACGAGGGATACGTACTTAGGGCATCCCGGTTGCCCTTGGAAGGCAATATGCTATAATCACACCATCACCGGCGCCTTGCCTTCGGTCCTGGGGCATCCGGGGGATGCTGGGAGGTGCAAGAATGACCAGCCGTCGCAAGTGGCTTTTCCTGCTCCTGATCGTCCCGGCAATCGTG
>JBDOIE010000153.1:0-1049 GCA_041082245.1 Chloroflexia bacterium | reverse complement strand
GGCGAAGTGCCGCGATGCTATTTAAAAGCCTAGCGACACGTGGACGCGCGGGACCAAGTGTTTCTTTTGAAGGATCGCTGCGGCCCGTTGGTAAAGCGCCTAAGCCTCAGCATAGCGCTGGTGGCGCACAACAGAGTTACGCGATGTCGTTCAAGGCCATTTCAGGGCACGGTACCGCCGTGCCGCCGCACCAGCGAAAACCGCGTGGTTCAGACAATCGCGCACGCTACCGGCCGGCCATGTAGGGGCGACCCGGTGGGTCGCCCGGCGGGGCCGTGGCGGGCGCGCACGCGGGATGATGCGGTTGCACGACGACAGCATCGACCCTCACCCGGCGCTGCGCGCCGGCCTCTCCCTGGCAGGGAGAGGCGTCTTTTCTCTGCCGTGCAACTGCAATGTGCAAACCGTCACTCCGTCGCACCAAGCCACGTCGACTCCTCTCCCTCGCCCTGGCTAGGGCGAGGGAGAGGATGAAAGGTGAGGGAGTGGGTCGAACGTCGATCCACGACGCAACCGACCCTCACCCGGCGCTGCGCGCCGGCCTCTCCCTGCCAGGGAGAGGCGTCTCTTTGTTGCTTCGTTGGAAACAGCCGGCAGTTTTCTGTCCGCTTCCTCAACGGAGCAAACCCTTCCGGCAGGCAATGTAGGGGCGACCCGGTGGGTCGCCCGTGGGGTGCGGTGTACACGGGCGGACGTGTTCGGTGATGTGGGGCCGGCGTGCACGACGGTACCAGGGCGACGCACCGCGTCGCCCCTACATGCCGTGCGTACAGCCGCGTGCGTCGTGCCAGCGAACATCGCGCGCACCCGGCCGCACCCGTTGCAGGGGCAGTTCGCGAACCGCCCCTACGATCGATTTGCGCGAACCGCGCGTACGGTTCTGGCTACGCACACGGCCGGGCTCCGACTCAAGGGCTGTTCGTCGTAGACAAGACTTGCGCCAGTTGCTACGCGGAAGGGCGTTCATGAGCGCAGAAGGCAACAGCATCCGAGCGCGTCCGGGAAAGAAATCCGGGGAGTTCGTTCTCGAGCTTCCGCCGGCTTGGGAG
>JBDOIE010000139.1:0-1756 GCA_041082245.1 Chloroflexia bacterium | reverse complement strand
CCGCTCCCTTCGCGCAAGAATCCCTGCCGCAATAACTCGTCCAGTGCTTCCAGGGCGGCTTCTTCGTCCACCCCTCTGGCCCGGCAGACGACGTCGAAGTCGAAGGTGCGCCCTGCCACCGCAGCGCAGGCGATCCAGTCGCGGGCCGGCGGCGTGAGATGTCCCAGACGCGTTTCGATCAGCGCGCGCACATTGCCGGGTACAGGCAAGGGGCCTTCCTGCGGCGGGACCTCCGCGAGCGCACGGAGGGTTTGAATCGCAAAGAAGGCGTTCCCTTCGGTGTGGGCGTACAAGCGGTGTGCAAAGTCGGCCCCGCCTTGGAGGGTATGTCGGACCAGTTCGGAGATCGCTTCCAGAGAGAGCGGCTTCAGCGTGAGGTGCTGCGCCAGGCCTTCGCGCGCCAGCTCGGCCTCCATCCTCGTCAGGGCATCGGCTTCGCCGCCTTCTTCCGGGCGAAAGGTACCCAGGCACAGCGCGCACACGTCCACGATCTGGCGTGCCAGATAGTGGATCGCGGCGAGCATCGTATCGCTCGCCCAGTGCAAATCTTCCAGCACGATCAGCAGTGGCCTGCGCAGTGCGAACTGGCGGAGAAGCATGGCGATGGCGTGGAATAGGATGGCCTGCCGTTCTGGCTGGACCGGGCCGGCCGGTCCTTCCGGCAGCGCAGGCCACGGGGCCAGCTCCGGTAGAAGCCGGGCAAGTTCGCTGCGCACCCAAGGCGGAAGGGCCGGCACGACGGCCTCTTCCTGCGTGGCCAGGCCGCGCAGCACCTCCGCCAGCGGCTGGTAAGGGAGCACCCGCTCCGGTTCGTAGCAACGGCCGTATGCGACCGTTCCGCCGCGCCAGCGCACCTCGGCGGCAAACTCTTCGGCCAGGCGGGTTTTCCCAACGCCGGCCTCGCCGCCGATCAGGACCGTGCCTCCGTGCCCCCGCACCGCCTCTTCCCAGCGCGCCCGCAGCGCGTCCATCTCGCGCGTGCGTCCGACGAAAGGAGGGTGTTCCAGGCTACCCCGTGGTGGTGGAACCCCTACCGGGAGCGGCTCGGCCGGTAGAGGGAGAGTGAACCGGGCGCCGAGGATCTGTTCGGCCTGCTCGAGCATCTCGGGAGAAGGGGGCAGGTGGAGCTCCTGCTGCCGCGTCTCGCAGCAGAGTTGCCACTGGTACCGCGCCCCCGCCAGGTCGCCCAGGGCGACACGAGCACGCATGGCCGCGAGGTGAATGTCTTCCCTCAGCGGATCGTGAGCGAGATACTTCTGCGCACATGCCAGCACTGCCCAGGCATCGGCCTCCGCTTCATACCACCAGACCAGGCGATCCAGCGCGTCGAGATACAGCGCTTCCAGGCGATAGCGCTCCTCCAGGCACCAGTCATCGTAAAAGCCTTCCAGGAAGTCGCCCCGGTACAGGTCAACCGCCTGGCGCAGGTGGTCGGCGGCGCGTTTCTCATCCGGTTCTTTACGGCTGGCACTCAGGTACTTTTCGAACTCGTCGACATCGAGCCAGAAGGAACCGGCAGGGTTGAACTGGGCACAGGCGGGATCGGCGAGGAGATAGCCCTCGCCGAGCAGCCGGCGGATACGCCACAGCGCCGTCGCGAGGGAATGGCGGGCATGGACATCGTCGCGATCGCCCCAGAAAAGGGCGGCGAGCTCCTCGCGCGAATGAGGCCGATGGCGGTGCTGGATGAGATAGGCCAGGAGCGATTGCGTCTTGTGTGTCGCGAGGGGAGGCAGCACCTCATTGCCGCGCCGGA
>JBDOIE010000134.1:0-6690 GCA_041082245.1 Chloroflexia bacterium | reverse complement strand
GGCGGAAGTCGCCAGGAAGTACAGGCAGAGAAAGGCCCACATCGCTTGCTCGCGCGGCAGGAGCAACGGCAAGAGGCCGAAGAACCCGGAGATTGCGCGGCCGGCAGCCGCCAGCCCGACCACGACGGCCTTGCGAGAGCCCCTCTTCCAGGTAAACGCCACCCCGAGCAGCTGGAAGACCTGAGACAGTTGGCCGAGCGCCGAGAAGAGCCCGAACTGCATCGGCGTGGCTTCCAGCATCACGGCAAAGCGCGTCAGGAAAGCGCTGCCGAGGCCCCCCAGGGAAAGGTAGACCTGCGCGAAGACGCCCTCCAGGATCGAGATGCGCACGATGCGCCTCAGTTCGTGCGTTTCCTCTTCACCGGGCGTCTCGCTAGAGCAAGCGTCGAGGTCTGCTGCCGGGTTCAATTTTGTTGCGGGGGAGGTCTCACGTTTCCCCACGCGATGCCTCCCGGGCTGCGAGAACCCTCCGGCGCCGCTTCGCCTGCCCCTCCCGGACGAGCAGCTCCGGCGCATGCTGCGCGGCCAGCTCGGCGGGGATGCCCCGGTTGCGGACGACTGCCGCGTACACCTGCGCGCTCGGGCGCGGCCGACGGAGCTGGGTTTGCGGGTCCAGTTCGATCAGCCCGAAACGCAGGGTCCATCCGGCAGCCCATTCGAAGTTGTCTACCAGCGTCCAGTGGTAGTACCCGTGGATCGGCCAGCCTTCCCGGATGCCCCGCCAGACCTCGTAGAGGTGCGTGAGGAGGTAACGCGGGCGCAGGTCGTCGTCCGCATCCGGCACCCCGTTCTCGGTGACGTAGATCGGCAGCCCGAACCGGGCCAGCCGCTTGAGGCAGCGGAACATCCCATAGGGATAGAACTCGCCGTAGCCACCGTCCAGGAGAACGGCGTCGGGCGCACGGTACCGGCGGGCAAAGAGGAGTTCCTTCTGACGCAGAGCGAACGCGATGCGGTCTCGGGTATAGTAGTTCAGGCCGATCCAGTCCAGCGTGCGGCGCAGGTGCGGCGCGGGGCCCTGGCTGGCCGGGAAAACGAATCGGCCGTGTACCAGCGGCTCGAGGGAAGAGAGGTTGAACGCGCGATCGAACAGCCAGGCCATCAGCCGATCGAGCGGCGATAGCCGACACGCGGGGTCGAACACGCGCACGTTGTGCGCGAACCCGACCCGTGCCAGCGGCTGAAGCGCGTGGATCTCGCGGTAGGCGGCCGCATGCCCCTCGAGCAGGTGCTGCAACACGCGCCCGGCCGCGTGGAGATCCCTTTTCCCCGGGGGAAACGCACCCTCCATGTACCCCATGAAGGCATATACATTCGGCTCGTTTACCGTGCACCAGAGGTTGCACTCCGGCCCCAGCGCTTCCACGGCCGTTCGCACATAGCGCGCGAACCGTTCGGGAGCCTCCGGATTCTCCCAGCCGCCTCGCTCGGCAAGCCACAGGGGATCGGTGAAGTGGTGCAGTGTGACCATCGGCTCCAGCCCGCGGTCGCGGACGGCGCGCAGGAGCACGCGGTAGCGAGCGAGGGAAACCTCGTCCCACACGTCCGGCCGCGGTTCGATGCGCGACCACTCCACCGAGAGGCGGAGGGCATTCAACCCCATCTGTGCCGCAAGGTCGAGGTCCGGTTCGGGGGTTTCCCACCAGTTACAGGCGGCCCCGGAGCGATGCCCTTCGGCGATGTGTCCGGGCCTCTGCTCCCACGCCCACCACTGGTTCCCGTAATTGTTCCCCTCTACCTGATGGGAGGATACGGCAACACCCCAGCGAAAGTCGGCAGGAAAGCGAACAAGTAGATCGGACATCGGCATACCTTTCGGGCGTTCGTTCACGAGACGGCGCGGCTTCGCTCCAGGTCCGCGCGGCGCTGCATCTCCCGGCGCAGCGCGGCGATATCGCGCGGCACCAGATATCCGACGAACGCGAAGAAGATGGCGCACAGCACCCAGGCGGATACGCAGATGGTCAGGATGGCCACGTGCAGTGACCAGCGATCCGCAATGATGCCCGCAAGCAGCGGCGACAGCGCGGCGCCGGCCGATTCGATGAAGTACTGCACCGCGAGCGCGGTGCTCCGCACCTCCGGCTCCGTGATGTCGTACACGGTCGCGACCACGTTCGGGGCGGCAAACGGGATGACCAGCGCAGTGAGGCACAGGAGGCCCAGGAACAGCCAGTGGCTTTCCGCCGGGACGCTCAGCGTCACCACGAGCAGGATCGCCCCCGTGATCACCCCGCTTCCGGCCACGAGGATCCGGCCACGCGGCGTGCGCTGGAAGAGCCGGTCGCCGAGAGCTCCGGCGAGCGGGTACCCGGCCGCAAGGACGATCACCGCCAGGCCCATGGTCAGCAGGAGCATCGGCCCATCACCGTATCCGCGCTCTTTCTTCAGGTAGTACATAAACCAGTACGTGATGACGTTCCACGGAAAGACGCCGAAAAAGCCCTGGACGAACAGGAGGATCAGGCTCGGCTTGCGCAGGAGGCCGCGCGCGGTCTCCCAGCGGAAGCGATAGATGCCGATCCGCTCGAGTTCCGCCAGTTCCGGTTCGCTCCGGCCCCGGGGCGGCTCCCGGATGCCGAAAAAGATGGCGACCGCGAGCACGATCCCCAGAGAACCGGTCAGGAGGAAGACCCTCCGCCACCCGAGGATTCCCCCCAGCGTGATCGCCAGGATCATGCCGGTCAGGAACCCCAACGGAGCGGCCAGCTGCAGCAGCCCGTACACCCTCCCACGAAGGCGGGGTTCGAAATAGTCGGTGACGAGGCTGTAGAGACCCGGGTAGCTCGAGTCGTCGATCCCGGTGCTCGCACGTGTAATCAGGAAACTCCGGTACGTGGGAGCGAGCGCGTTGAGCCAGGTGGTCGATCCCCAGATCAAGGAGGCCAGCGCCAGCAGTTTGGAGCGGGCGTAGCGGTCGTAGAGGTACCCCCAGACCGGGTAGAGGATCGATCCCACGATGAGCGCGCCTGTGGAAACGGCGCCCATCTGGGTCTTGGTAATGCCGAAGGTGTCCTGGATGCGGTCCGTGAGGGAGCCGATCAGGAGCTTGTCCGATTGGTGGAGGAGCATGAAGGCAAAAAAGAGCGCGACGACGAACCACCGGTAACCGCCGAGGCCGCTCGCCGCACGCGCAGGCGTGTCCCTGGACACGCCATCGGCGTAGCCTTTCTCGCTCGCAGCAGGACCCACCGGTATCTCCTTTCTCCTCGTGCCCCCGCCAACGAGTTCAGCGGGGAATTGTTCCGCATCTGGGCCTTTCTCAGGCCGGCCGATCTTCTTGGGCCAGAAGCGACTCGACGAGCGGATGGAATCGGGCGTACCGGAACGCTTCCCCGTAGGCAAAACCAGCCGCCCGGCCGATCTCGGCCGCCTGCTTTTCCACCGCCCAGGCCAGCAGGGCGAGCGGGTCGGCTTCCTCCGCGCCAAGGATCGAGGCGAGGCTCAATCCCGCCGCCCCCAGTTGCCGGCGGATGTCTTCGACCAGAAACTCGACCTGGGTCCGATGCTCCGCGAGCGCCGCGAGCTTGACCTCAAGCGTTTCCTCGATATCCACGATCCGGCCCGCAGCGTTCGGGAGCGGCGCAAACAGGTATTTCTCGACCACGAAGTGTGGCTGCAGCCCCTCGGCGGCGTGTTCGGGGCAGAACGAGGGGAGGGAAGCAAAGGCGACCGCGTCCGAGGCCGCCCAGGCCACCGCCCGGTGGTCCGGGTGCACTTCGAAAGGGCACCATGGATCCTGAGCAAAGACGACATCCGGTCGGTGTTCCCGGATCGCCCGCACGAACTGCTCCCGCAGCCGTCCGGGCGGCAGTTGATCGAGCTCGAGGTCGGGATAACCGAGGAGGATAGGCGGCTCGGCCCCCAGGACGCCGGCTGCGCGCCGGGCTTCCTCTGCCCGCAGGCGCGCCAGATGCGCCGGGTCGTGCCGGAACGAGCCCTTGTCCCCGTTCGTGGCTACCACGATGACCACACGCGCCCCCTCGCGCGCCATTTTCGCCAGCGTCCCCCCAGCGAAGAACTCCGCATCGTCCGGGTGGGCGGTAAACACAAGGACGGTCTTGGGCATTTGTGCCCTCCTTCACGATACGCTCGGCTTTGGCGTATTCTAGGGGTTTCGCGCGCCGCTGTCAAATGGTCTTTGCCTGGGCGGGTAGACGAGGCACAGCCGATGCCGTGCGTCGCCCGGGGCAGGCCACTGGCTTCCCGTCTAACCGGCCCGCAGTGTAGTGGGACCGCGGCGATCACCCCTGCGAAAGGAGCCGGAAGCGCAGCATTTCCAAGCGGCTTCACGCCGCTGCTGGTTGGTCGCGTAGAAGCGTGCCAACCAACCCGTCGAAGACCGGGTCGAAGCGACTCCACCAGAAGATTGACCCTTCGTCGGTTGAGCAAGGAAGTTGCCCATATTGGGATAGCCGTTTGGCCATCCACAGGCAGATCGTTCTCTCGGCGCCGCCGCTGTCTCAACCGCCAGCTAGATGCCCGTCAAGTCACACGGGCCTGCGGATGCCGGGGGCTTTTCAGGAACCTTACACAGGCTTGCCCCGGGAGTGCAGGACAGGATCTAGCCTGCCGGCAAAAGCAGGGCAACTCGTTCCGAGTTGCCCTGCTTGACCAGGGCGCCCAGCAGCGCAAGAGTCGGGCGTGTATTCTGCGGTTGGAAAGCCCTTTCGCATTTAGCGGCAAATTGCGTTTCTGTCCTGCCCGTGCTAGAATATGTGCTTGGCGCAGGGGCCGTGCGGGGTTTCTCCCAGAGGAAGGCCCCTTGCTGTTGTGACGCCGGGGGGGCGACGTCGGTTTTTTTCCCCTTGGAACAAGATCACGCGGCTCTCGGAGACGCGGCAAAGTCAAGGTACGCCGCAGGGGGTCGCTTCCGACGCAAGTGGGGGGACGATGGGAAGAAAGAAATTCCGGGAGAATCTCGCTATGCACGGGGAGGACGAACTGCCGCGCTTCCTGGAGTGCTTGGATCTTCCTGCTTGGATTTGCGACAGCGAGACTTTCCAGGTGCGCGCAGTGAACGCCGCAGCGCTCGAAGCGTACGGCTACACCCGCGACGAGTTCCTTGGTCTGACCCTGCACGACATCCGTCTGGGGGAGCTTCCTTCGATCCAACTCGCGACACGTGCCCGGCACCGGCGGAAGGACGGGACGGAGGTCGAAGTCGAGGAGGTCTCTTGCCCGTTCGAGTTCGGTGGACGGCCGGCGGTCCTCGTCCTCTCCCGCAAGGCGGAGCGTCCTGCGTCCCGGGAAGCCGTGGACTGGGAAGAGCGCTTCCTCCAGGTGGCCGAACTGATCCTGGACTATGGCTACGCATTCCGTGTGGAGCCCGACGGGCGGCTGCAAGGGGAATGGGTGAGCCGCTCTTTCGAGCGCGTCTTTGGCTTTACCATAGCGGAGATCGACGCGCGCGGGGGCTGGACGAGCATGGTCCACCCGGAGGATCTGCCGCTCGCCCTGGAGCACGCCCGCCGGGTCGTGGAGGGCCACCGCGACATCTGCGAGATGCGTTTCGTCGCCTGCAGCGGAGAGGTGCGATGGATCCGGGACACCGCGGTGCCCGTGTGGGATCCGGCGGCAAAGAGGGTCGTGCGGATCTATGGCGCTGCGCAGGACATCACGGACCTGAAGGAAGCGGAGCGGAGAGCGCGTGAGCGGGAGGAATGGTTCCGGAGGCTTGCCGACACCACCAGCACAGCCATCCTAGTCTACCAGGGCGAGCGTTTCGTCTACGTGAACCGCGCGGGCGAGGAACTTTCTGGCTACACGGCGGAGGAGCTGTACAGGATGCGCTTTTGGGAGGTCGTGCACCCGGCTTTCCGCGATCTGGTGCGGGAGCGGGGCCTGGCGCGGCAGCGGGGAGCGCATGTCCCGGCGCGGTACGAGTTCCAGATTGTGCGGAAGGATGGCACCGTCCGGTGGGTGGACTTTACCGCTGGAAGGATCGACTGGCACGGAAAGCCGGCAGGGCTGGGCACGGCTTACGACATCACCGAGTGGAAAGAGGCCCAGAAGAGGCTCCAGGAAAGCGAGGTGCGCTTCCGGCGGCTTGCGGAAAACGCACCGGACCTGATCTACCGCTACGAGTTTTCCCCACGTCGCGGCTTCACCTACGTGAGCCCGGCCGCGACCCCGATCACCGGGTATACCCCCGAGGACCATTATGCCGATCCGGACCTGGGCCTGAAGATCGTACACCCCGACGATCGTCCCCTTCTGGAGCGGTATTTCGCCGGCGGAGGGGTGTTCCACCAGCCGATCGTCCTCCGCTGGGTCCGCAAGGACGGCGGGATCCTCTGGACGGAACAGCGCAACGTCCCGATCTACGATGAGGTCGGGAACCTCGTCGCCCTCGAAGGGATCGCGCGCGACGTGACGGAGCGCGTGCTCCGCGAACGTGAGCTCGAAGCGATGGCCATGCTCGCGCAGGCGATCGGCGAGACATCGGAACCGCAGCCGTTGCTGGAGCGGGTGCTCCAGGCAGCTCTCCACGCGGTGCCTGCCGCGGAAAAAGGCTCGATCTGCCTCCTCGACGCCGAGGGACGGCTCCGCATCCGCGCCACGTCGGGCTACACCGACCCGACCTTGTTGTGGCTCTCTTTTCCCCCGGAGTCCGGCTATGCCGCCCGGGCTGTCCGTGAACGACGACCATTGCTGATCCCGGACGTCCGGTCGGACCCCCTATTGCGC
>JBDOIE010000057.1:0-1780 GCA_041082245.1 Chloroflexia bacterium | reverse complement strand
CCTTCCCCGGCTCCGCTCAGGATGCCTGCTTCGCCTGGCGCTGACGCCGTCAACAACCGCAACAGCCGATACTGCGCCGCGTTCACATCCTGATACTCGTCCACCGAGATCCAGCGATAGCGCGCCCGCACGGCCGCCAGCACGTCGGGGTGCTCCTCCAGCAGGCGGATCGGCAGCAGGATCAGGTCGTCGAAGTCCACGGCGTCGGCCGCCCGGAGCGCGGCGTCGTAGCGGCCGCGCAGGTCTGCGAATGACTTCGCAGCCTGATACGGCAAGTCAGCTGAAGCTGACTCAGACACATCACCCACCTCAGTCCGCTTCAGCGGACTTGCCATGCCAGACCCCGATTTCAATCGGGGATCCTCCGCGGGCGCGGCGTCGTAACGGTCGCGCAGGTCTGCGAATGAATTCGCAGCCTGATACGGCAAGTCAGCTGAAGCTGACTCAGACACATCACCCACCTCAGTCCGCTTCAGCGGACTTGCCATGCCAGACCCCGATTTCAATCGGGGATCCTCTCGGGAGCCCCCACCGGGCACATCACCCACCTCAGTCCGCTTCAGCGGACTTGCCATGCCAGACCCCGATTTCAATCGGGGATCCTCTCCGGGGTCCTCCCCCGACGCACCACCCGCCTCAGTCCGTTTCAGCGGACTTGCCATGCCAGACCCCGATTTCAATCGGGGGCCATTTCTTGCCATGCCAGACCCCGATTTCAATCGGGGGTCCTCTCGGGGGCCCTCTCGAGGGCCATTGCGGGGGCCCTCCCCCGCCAACGCACCAGCGTTCTTCGCCGCCGAGATCGCCGCCAGCGCGGCCTCCACTTCGCCCGCCTTCAGCTCCGGGCACGCCTGCCGCAGGAGCGCGCCGCGCTCCTCGTCGCCCAGGATGACGAACTGCGGGCTGAGGCCCACCAGCGCCGCGTGCTCCCGCAACAACTGCGCGCCGAACGCATGGAACGTCTTGATGGTGATCCGACTGGCGACCTCTGCGCCCAGCAACCCTTCCAGCCGCTCGCGCATCTCTCCCGCGGCCTTGTTGGTGAAGGTGATCGCCAACACGTTCTCCGGCGCCACCCCCTTTTCCCCGATCAGGTACGCGATGCGGACGGTGAGGGTGCGCGTCTTGCCCGTACCCGGCCCCGCGACGATGATCACCGGCGCGTCGGTGCAGAGGACAGCCGCGCGCTGTTCGGGGTTGAGGTCGGCGAGGAGAGAGGATGTACTGCGTACTGCGTACTGCGTACTGCGTGCGACGTGTTCCGCATCGGACGAGGTGTAAAGCACCGGCTCTTCTGCCAGAGCAAGGAGATCCAACCTCTCGCCCTTGTCCGCCTTTGTCTCTGCCTTGTCCTCTCCGCTCTCTCCTCTCTCCGCTGCCCTTTGACCCCTGACTCCTGACCCCTGACTCCTGACCCCTGACTCCTGACTCCTGACCCCTGACTCCTGACCCCTGACTCCTGATTCCTGCCCCCCGACTCCTGACTCCTCCCCAAACAGTCCCATCTGCGCCTCGGAGACACGAGCGTCTCCGAAGACGCGGATCACGCCGTACTCGCCGTCGTAGCCGGGCTGTGCGATCACCTCCCCGCGGCGCATGCGGCCGATCCCCTCGGCCAGCCGCTCTCCGCCCACGGCCGCGATCTCCTCCAGCGGCGCCTCGCGCAGGATGACCAGCTCCGGGCCGAGGCGGCCGAGCAGCTTCATGTACTCGGCCTGCACCTGCTTCGAGCTTTCGCCCACGCCGTAGATCTCGCCGAGCAGTTCCGGCAACGGGATCA
>JBDOIE010000120.1:0-2429 GCA_041082245.1 Chloroflexia bacterium | reverse complement strand
CTGTGCTCCGGTACCGCCTGACGCTGACGAACACCGGAGCATACACGGACGCCTACCAGCTCTCGCTTGCCGGCAACCTCTGGGAAACGACGCTCGACCCCACACGCACGCTGCCGCTTGCACCGGGCGAGGCGAGCACGGTGTGGGTCACCGTCCACATCCCGGCCGGGCCCGCAGGAGAGAGCGATGCGGCAACCGTGCGTGCGGTTTCTGGCTGGACGCCGCTCGTGCGGCGTGAACTCGTACTGCGCAGCCTGCGGGTGGGGCGAATTTACCTGCCCGTTGTGCAGAAGAGACAGGAGTAAGTCTGCCCGCGTACACCCTGCCGATGGCAAGCGATCGTCGCTGTTGCGCCGGTATCCTTCCTGGCATGTCCCAACCCGGGCCTGAATTTGCCTTTCATCCGGTATACTTGGCGCACTTACCGGCTCAAAGCATCTAGCGCACCCGTCAACCGGCGGGCGCGCAGGAAGAGCATTGCCCCGCGCAATTCTCCGAACGGCAGGTCCTTGACCTCGTTCCATCCGGCGCCCCGGTACAGCGTGATGCTCGTCCCACTCTGGGAAATTTCGTACACGATGACCGGAAAATCCATTTCGTACGCCGGACCCGAATCCCCGGACGTCGTGGTGCTCAAGGCCGACCGCCACCGCCGGAGGGCGAACGGCCGATCCCAGCGGATTTCCCCCCGTTCGCCCCGGATGTTCCACCGCATCCCGGACGAATCTACCGTAATTCGGCCCGCCGAGAGCCACAGCAACAGCGCCGGTAACAGGCCGAAAGTCAGCACCAGGGCGACGGCCGCCTCGGCTACAGCTATCCCTTCCGCGCTCGTCCAGAACGGGAAGCGTCCTTCCGGGAGACTGACTAGCACGAACGCGGTCAGAAGGGCCATCGCAATCAGCACCACTGCGAAGATGGCGCCGGAGAGCAGGATTCTCGGCTCCACGGCGGCGGTGATCCGCCGGATGCGCGGCATGTTCCTCTCCATAGACCCTCCTGACCCGTCAGACCTTAGGTTCCCACAAGAATTGCCACGAACGATGTTTTGCGCCGACGCGCAAGGGTGTCTTCCGCACCGCTTCCGGACGGCACAAGCATTATAGCCTACCGTGGAGGAGTGCACAACGCGGGCTTGCCCGGAGCGGTGTACCTCTTGTTCAGGATGAACGCGGCCGCGTTTGACATCGCCGGTAAGTGGCGCTATAATAAACTTAGAAATCGGGCCGCTAGCTCAATTGGTAGAGCAGTTGACTCTTAATCAACGGGTTCGAGGTTCGAGTCCTCGGCGGCTCACCAGCTCTGAGTCAGATGTCGCCGATCGGCGTTGAGCCGGTCGGCTTTTGTATCTCCCATGGACGGGCACGAGCCTTGCCGTTTCCTGAGGGCTCAGCTCGCCGGTTATGCGGAAACTGGCTACCTCCGGGTAGAGGGATGCCACCAGGCGGACATTGGGCTTGCCATTCCTCGGGGATGAAGACGGTTTTGAGTCCCACCCTCGATCCCCCGGTGCAGGTCCTCAACTAGGCTTCGCCCCTCTGACCGCTCTTTCCGGGTGTACGGGGACTTTATTCGGGCCTGCCAACGGTCGGCCGCTCAACCGCGCCGGCGAAAGCCCCGTCGGCTGGGGAAGCGGATTGGGCAGACTACCTTGACTCAACCTTTCGGAATCGGCAATGCAATGGTTGCGGCTGTTGCCGGCAACCGTGTTGCCACTCGCGCTGTTGGGTTTCTGCGGAATAATCGGGGCGTATCAGTTGGCTCAGGCGTAGACGTAACAATCGGGGTTGTCACGGCTGTAGGGATGGGAGCAGTCGTCGAGGCCGCAGGCGAAACCTACCTGCTGCCGGGGCTTGCGGCGGTCGGGTAGACGGCGCGTAGGGGCAAGGCGGGTCCTTGACGCCATATCGAGACCCCGCACGTGCCGGCCGGCCTTGCCGGTTGAGCGGGGCCCTGAGCAATGAAGTTTGGCTCTTTGGCGGGTGTGCGAAGGCAGTGCCTTTGCCCACCCGCGGAAGCCAGCCGGCGCGTCCAGCGGGCCGCTCACACGACCCGTACGCGGCACGCTTGGGATCTCGGTACATCTGGAAAGCAGGAAAGCCCTGCCTTGCCCCCCAGCCAGGAAGCGCGTTTCGGCCGCTGGTGGTACAATGACCTCGGCTACGGCCGAGAATCGGCGAGAAGCGGTTCGCCGCTCAGGCAGGAGAGACAGCGGTTTCGTCCTTTACCCGCACACGGATCAGGACACCTGCACGCCGGCCGCGACGATAGAGGAAGCACAGGGTTGCGGAACCGCGCTCCAGGAGGCGACCGATGAGCAAACCCCAACCTGAATTCGCGCGGAGACAACCTCCGTTTTCCCGCCTCACCCCCGAGCAGTGCTCCCGTATCCACGAGGCCAGCCTGGCGATCCTGGAGCGGGCAGGCGC
>JBDOIE010000099.1:0-1162 GCA_041082245.1 Chloroflexia bacterium | reverse complement strand
GGTGCTGAAGAACGAGCTGGCGGCGGGAGTGATGCCGTGCGGGCGGTTTGGGGCCAACGCGGCGTGGCTGCGGCTGGCGCTGCTGACGCACAACGTGCTGACGGGGCTGAAGCGGATTGCGCTGAGGCCGGAGTGGCTGGAGGCGCGACCCAAGCGGCTGCGGTTCCACTTCTTTTATTCGCCGGGGAAGCTGATCCATCACGCGCGGCGGCTGGTGGCGCGAGTCGGTCGGCGAGCGTGGGAGTTGCTGGAGTGGGCCGAGGCGTGGCGCCTGTTGCCGGCGACGGGGTAAGACAGCAGCTTACGGACGGATTATAAGAGCACTTCTTGAAACCTCCTGGCTGGAGGTGTGCTTGAAAATCGATTCCGGCGCCTGTCCGAGCGAGCTTCCAGCACTCCCCCGTCGAAACAAGGCTGCTTCTCCCCGCCCCCCAGAGTGCCGAGCGGTCCTCTACCGCACTCAAACCCCGAAATCCGATCCTGTCGATGCGCTACGGACGGATTGCGGGCCGCCAGGAGGTGTGCGCGGAGCGACATTACCGGACGTTCTAAACGAACCCTCCGCGCTAGAATGAAATGATAGCCACGACCCGCGGGGCCTGACTATATGACCGGAGACGCAATTATCATCCGCGGGGCTCGGGTCCACAACCTCAAGAACATCTCGCTCGAGATCCCGCATAACAAGCTGACAGTGGTGACCGGCGTGTCCGGCTCCGGCAAGTCCTCTCTGGTCTTCGACACCATTTACGCTGAGGGCCAGCGGCGCTATGTGGAGTCGCTGTCGGCCTACGCGCGGCAGTTTCTGGAACGGATGGAGAAGCCCGAGGTGGACGAGATTGCGAACATCAACCCGCCCGTGGCTATCCGCCAAAAGAACACCACGCGCAATCCGCGCTCGACCGTGGCCACGTCGACGGAGCTGTACGACTTTCTGCGGCTGCTCTACGCTCGCGTCGGGCGCACGTTTTGCCCGCGCTGCGGGGAGCGGGTGCAGCCTGACACAGTGGACCAGGTCGCCCAGCGCATGCTCGAGCAGCCCGCGGGATCGCGCTGGTACGTACTGTTCCCCATTCGCTTCGCGGACCAACGGGATGGGCGCAATCCTGCGCGGCCGCAATCGGTCGTGGTGCGCGACCAGCTTTTCGAGCTGCGCAAGAAG